>NZ_JBHWIO010000034.1:20630-32420 GCF_042732075.1 Kitasatospora sp. NPDC059812 | reverse complement strand
TTGTCTCCAATGATTCCCGTCTCGGGGGGGGGCGCGGTCCCCCCGCGGGGCGGGGGGGGGGGGGGGGGCCCGGGGGGGGCGGGGGGGGGGCCCGGGGCGCCCCCCCACCTTCCCGACACCGGGGGGAATCTGACGCCAAGTCACCGACGGTTCGTCCAGGTCATCGGCACCCCGCCGGACGGCACCGCACTGCCCCACTGACCGGCGTCGGCTCGCCGAGGCCCTGCCGTAACACGCCGGTACGCTTCCAGCCATGGATGTTGACCTGGTCACCGCCCTGCGGGCGATCGCCAACCCGACGCGCCTGCAACTGCTGGCATGGTTGCGCGAACCCGAACGCCACTTCCCCCTGGAGGAAGCGGTCGCCGACCCGCGCGAGGTCGGCGTCTGCGTCAGCCACATCCAGGCCAAGGCCGGCCTCGCCCAGTCCACCGTCTCCGCCTACCTCGCCGAACTCCAGCGCGCCGGCCTCGTCCGCGCCACCCGCATCGGCAAGTGGACCCACTACCGCCGCGACGAGGCCCGCATCGCCGCCCTCATCACCGCTCTCGGTCACACCCTGTAGGCCTCTGCCGCAGCCGGGGCAGGGGAGCCCCCGCCCCGGCTGCGGTCGGCTCGGGCTCCGCAGTCGTCAGGCGGCCTTGCGGGCAGTGTGGACGGTCATGGCCGAGAGGAAGAAGGCGTCCGGGCGGTTCAGGATGCCGGTGGGGGTGTCCTCGGCGAGGAGGGCGTCGAGGGTGCTGCGGTCCTCGGCGGCGAGGTTGTCGGCGAGTTGGTCGCGCAGGCGGGCGAGTTGGGTGTGGAGGTGCTCGCGGGCGGGGCGGGCGAGCGGGGCCGGGTGGTCGATCAGGAAGGTGCGGGTGCCGCTGGCGGTCAGACCGGCGCGGGTGAGCATGGCCGGCCAGTCCTCCACCTCCTCGGTGGCGCCGGGCAGTTCGGCGCGCATGGTGCTGAAGCCGTCCTCGTGCACGGCGTCGAGCCGGGCCTGGAAGCCGGCCCGGCCGAGACCGAAGTCGCGCGGCAGGTAGCGCAGCGGCAGGCCGCGTTCGGCGACGGCCAGCAGGCCGCCGGGCCGGAGCGTCGCGGCGAGGGAGGTCAGGGCGGCCTGCTGGTCGCCGAGGTGGTGGATCGCGTTGCCGGACCAGATCAGGTCGGCCTCGCCGAGCTTGCCGAACTCGGCGGGCAGGTCGGCCTGCTGGGTGCTCAGACGGCCGCCGGAACGGGCCCGGGCGCGCTCCAGCAGAGCGGCAGACTGGTCGACGGCGACCGTCTCGGCCTCGGGGAAGGCGTCCGCGAGCAGTCCGGCGATCACCCCGGGCCCGCTGCCGACGTCGAGGACCCGCCGCACCCCGTCGGCCTCGCCGTGCAGGGACCGCAGCCACTGCGCGGCCCCGGTGATGGCGGGGGTGCGCAGTTCGGCCTCCCGCTCCAGGTGGGCGGCGAGGACGTCCCAGTCGAAGTCGGCGGCGGGGACGTGGCCGTGGTGGTGCCCGTGCTGGTGCTGGTGTTCGGACATCGTGGGTTCTCCGATCGTGGGTGACGGAAAGGTGCTGCGGTCGGAAAGGTGCTGCGGTCGGAAGGGTGACGCTGGGCGAAGGTGCCGGGGGGAGCCGCGGGGAGCTGGGGGGAGCTTCCCCCGCTCAGGCGGGAACGGCGGCGCCGGACGCGCGGTGTTCGGCGACCGCCCGTCCGATCTCCTCCGCGACGAGGTCGTGGTCGAGGTCGAACGCCGCCGCCGCGCCCATCCCGGCGGCGACGACGACCTGGGCCCGCGGGTCGGCGACGTTGCCGACCGCCCAGACGCCGGGGACGCTGGTGCGGCCGGCCCGGTCGGTGGTGACCCAGCCGTTCTCGTCCCGGGCGCATTCCAGGCCGAAGAGCAGCGCGTCCCGGGGCACCGGCTGCGGGAAGACGAACACGGCCTCGCGCGGCACCACCCGGCCGTCGGCGAGTTCCACGCCGCGCAGCCGGTCGGCGTCCGTCACCAGCTGGGTGATCCGGCCTTCGACGACCCGGACGCCGCGGGCGGCGAGCCGCTCCCGCTCGGCCCCGGTCGGCGTGAGGGTGTGCGTGATCAGGACGACGTCCGCGGACCACTGCCGGAGCAGCAGCGCCTGGTTGACCGCGCCCGGGCCGGTGCCGAGCACGCCGAGCGGGCGGTCGCGGACCTCGTAGCCGTGGCAGTACGGGCAGTGCAGCACGTCGCGGCCCCAGCGTTCGAGCAGGCCCGGGAGCTCCGGGAGCCCGTCGCGCAGGCCGGTGGCGACGACCACCCGGCGCGCGTGCAGCACGGGGCCGCCCGCCAGGTGGACGGCGAAGCCCGTCCCCGCGCCTTCGGCGTCCGCGACGCCCTCGACGTGGTCGACCCGGGCGTCGATCAGGTCGACCCCGTAGCCGGCGACCTCCGCCCGGCCGACCTCCAGCAGCGCCGCCGGGGGCATGCCGTCCCGGCTCAGGTAGCCGTGCATGTGGGCGGCGGGGGCGTTGCGCGGCTGGCCCGCGTCCACCACCGCCACCCGGCGCCGGGCCCGGCCCAGCACCAGCGCGGCGCTCAGCCCGGCCGCGCCCGCGCCGACCACCACCGCGTCGTACTCGTCCCGGGGGGCCGTCGGCCCCGTCGTCCTCATCGTGTCGCCCATGGCGCTCACCTCCACCGCCAGGCTGCGACCGGACCAGCCATATCGGCAAGCTTTGTTGCCGTTTCCGCAAACGCCCGCGCCCACCCCGGCCACCGCCCGTCCGCTCCGCGCCACGGGCCCGGACTGCCCGAGTGGACGGGGATCCGGACCGACCCTTGCCATGGAGTGCACTCCAACTCCTAGCCTCTGACGCACCACCGACCCACCACCAGGGGGAGCAGCACCATGCGCTACCGCGTCCTCGGCGGCACCGGCATCGAAGTGAGCACCTACTGCCTCGGCACGATGATGCTCGGCTCCATCGGCAACCCCGACCATGACGACTGCGCCCGGATCATCAACACCGCGCTCGACCACGGCATCAACTTCGTGGACACCGCCGACATGTACTCGGCCGGCGAGTCCGAGGAGATCGTCGGCAGGACGCTGGCCGCCCGCGGCGACCGCGACGAGATCGTGCTCGCCACCAAGGGGCACTTCCCGATGGGCGAGGGCCACGGCCGCGGCGGCAACTCCCGGCGCTGGATCCTCCGGGCGGTCGAGGACAGCCTGCGCCGACTGCGCACCGACCGGATCGACCTCTACCAGATCCACCGGCCGGACCACACCACCGACGTCGAGGAGACCCTGTCCGTCCTCGGCGACCTCGTCCGGGCCGGCAAGATCCGCGCCTTCGGCTGCTCCACCTTCCCCGCCGAACAGATCGTCGACGCGCACCACGTCGCCGAGCGCCGCGCCCTGCCGCGCTTCCGCACCGAGCAGCCGCCGTACTCGCTGCTCGCCCGCGGCGTGGAGCGCGACGTGCTGCCCGTCGTCCAGCGACTCGGCATGGGCGCACTGACCTGGAGCCCGCTCGCCTCCGGCTTCCTCACCGGCCGCTACCGCAAGGACCGCCCGGCCGACCTGACCACCGGCCGCCCGACCCTCCACCCGGGCCGCTTCGACCCGACGCTGCCCACCACCGCGGCCAAGCTGGAGGCCGTCGAGGCCTTCACCGCCCTCGCCGGGGACCTCGGCCGCACCCTGCCCGAACTGGCCGTGGCCTTCCCGCTGGCGCACCCCGCCGTCACCTCGGTGATCCTCGGCCCGCGCACCCACGACCAGCTGGAGGCGGCCCTCAAGGGCGCCGACCTGGTCCTCGACGACGCCACGCTGGACCGCATCGACGCCATCGTCCCGCCCGGCACCAACGTCTACCACCCCGACGGCGTCTGGCAGCCCCCGTCCGTCACCACCCCCGCCCTCCGCCGCCGCCCCACCACGGACCGCCCGGCGGGATAGCCGGACCGGCCGCCCACGCCAGTGCGACACGGTGCATTACGGCGCGATACACTGACCCCATGAAGACCATCACGCAGCGCGAACTCGCAGCGCGGTCCAAGGCCGTGCTCGACGATGTCGAGGCCGGCGAGATCTACCACATCACCCGCAACGGCACCGAGATCGCCGAAGTCCGGCCGATCAGCGGTCGCCGCCGATTCGTCCCCGTCGAGGAACTCCAGCGAAAGTGGCGGAACGCGCCGACGGTCGACGCGGCGCGGATGCGCGCGGAAGCCGACGCCTTCTACGGCGATGAGGATCGGATCGGCGGCGACGACCCGTGGGAGCGGAAGTGACCGAGCGACACCAACGCGGACTGCTCGACACCTGCGTCGTGATCGATCTGCCGCAGATCGATCCACAGCTCCTGCCAGCCGATGCCGCACTGTCGTCCATCGTGCTGGCCGAACTCGCCCAGGGCGTCGCCATGGCCAAGGACCCGGTGCAGATGATGGCCAGGGCCCAGCGACTCGCGGACGTGGAGGCGGAGTTCGCCACTCTCCCCTTCGACCGCGAGGCGGCTCGGCGGTTCGGCACCCTGGTCGCCCTCACGATCCAGGCCAAGCGGGACCCCCGCCCCCGCCGCATGGACCTGATGATCGCGGCGACGGCGGCCGCCCACGGCCTGCCGCTCTACACGCGGAACGCGGGCGACTTCGTCGGCCTGGAGCAGGGCGTCGACGTCATCCCCGTGTGACGAACGGCCCCGCTCCAGCGGCGCCGTCGCCACTTCCGGACGGATCGCCACCACCGGCCGCCCCGCAGGAGGCCGGCTACTCCCTCGGGGCGGCGAAGCAGTGGACCACGACCGTGCGGTCGGCGGCCCACTGCTGTTCGCCGCTGCCGAGCCAGGTCCAGCCGAGGCGGCGGTAGCAGGCGTTCGCCGGGGCTGCGGTGGCGAGGACGTCGAGGACGGGGTGGAGGCCGAGCGCCCGCGCGTGCGCCACGGCGGCCGCCGCCAGCTGCGCGCCGATCCGGTGGCCGCGCGCCGTGGGCGCGACGTAGAGCCGGCCGATCACGGCGGTGAGTTCCGGGCGGCCGCCGGTGCGGCGGCTCCACAGGCCGGGGGCGACGTCGCCGGGGGCACTGCGGGAGAGGCCCACGTGGCCGACCGGGCGGCCGTCCAGTTCGGCGACCCAGGCGGCGAGCAGGCCGCCGGGGGTGAGCCAGGCGGCGGGGCGGTCGGGCCAGTCGGCGGGGTAGCCGTCGGTGGTGTGGACGTCGCCGAGCACCCGGACGCAGTCGGCGAGGTCGGTGACGCGGCGCCGTCGGACGGACACCCCTGCCCCGGCCTGCCGCGAGCCGGACGCGACGACGTTGGCGCGTTCTTCAAGGTCAGCCATGCCGGTACGTTACCGGCCGGGCCCCACCGCCGCAGCAGGTCGGCGACCCCGGTCGGATCCTCCTCGCCACCGACGACGCCACCGACGACGCCACCGCCGCCCGTCGACCGACGCTCCATCAGCCGAACGTGCGGCCGGGCGCTCCCGGGCGCACGGGCGGGCCGTCAGGCGATCGCGGCCGACACCACCGCCGCGACCGCGATGTTGCAGCTGGCCGAGACCCAGACCGCCGGGTGCGGCTCCGGCTCGACCAGGATCGCGCCGAGTCTGCCGGGCGTCAGCAGGTCCACCGCCCAGAAGGCGGCGGCCATCAGCACCAGCCCGAGCAGGCCGTAGCAGGCGGTCGAGACCAGGCCCTTGGCGAAGTCCGCGTAGGTGTACATGATCGCGGTGAAGACGATGCCGCCGATGCCGAGCAGCGCGGAGCTGAGCAGCACGGCGGCGTTGCGGTTGCGCTCGACCCAGATCTGGTGGCCGAGCCTGCCGGGCGTCAACAGGTCCACCAGGCCGACGCCGAGGAGCAGCAGCACCACCCCGAGGGCTCCGTAGGCGGCCGCCGCGCCGAGCCCGTGCAGGATGTCGTTCATCGTGGTCCCAGCCCCCGGTCCGCTCGCCGATCCCCGACCGGCCTGGTCAAGGGTTGGCAAAAGATACCCCACCGGGGCGGGCGGCGGACCGGGGAAGCGGAGCCCCCTGGCGTCAGTCGGGTCAGTGTTCCTCGTGCACCAGGTGGTCGACGCAGGCGGCGATCGCGAGCAGCAGACCGGTGTCGGCGCCGTCGGCGATCTCCACGCCGTAGGTGTCCCGGATCCGGAACCACTTGCGGGAGATCCGGGCGAGGTCGTCGCCGTGGTGGTTCTCGATCCGGTAGTCCTTGTCGATCAGGTCGCCGTGGATCTTCAGCTCGCCGCCGGAGGCCAGCTCCACCAGGTACTTGTCACGGAACGGGGTGAACAGCTTCTCCCGGACGGTCGCGATCACCTCGCCGTCGGCGTCCTCGATCTTCATCGCGTCGCGGACGGTGAACGCCTTCTCCTTCACCACCGCGACCACCCGCCCGTGCGCGTCCTTCAGCTCGAAGGTGTGCCGCAGCCGCAGCACCTTGCCGTCCACCAGGTACGCCTTGTGGCCCCGGTCGTCCTCGATCCAGTAGTCGTCTCCGACTGCGAACAGCTTCTCCCTGACCAGGTACCGCACAGCGGCCTCCTCCGTGTCGACGTGACCCCCATTCGACCCGATCCCCCCACCCGCCGGGAAGCACCGCCACACACGGGCGTTCAATGGCGGCATGCGTCCCGACCCCACCGCCCCGCTGCACAGCGAGCGCCTCGACCTCCTCCCGATCGGCCCCGAGCACGCCGAGGAGCTGGCCGCCGCCCTCGCCGACCCCGCCCTGCACGCCTTCACCGGCGGCTCCCCGGCCACCGCCGACGACCTGCGCGTGCGCTACGCCCGGCTCGCCGCCGGCTCCCCCGACCCCGCCGAGACCTGGGGCAACTGGGCGCTGCGGCTGCGCGCCGACGGCCGCCTCACCGGCTACGTCCAGACCACCGTCAGCCCCGGGGCCGCCGATCTCGCCTGGGTCGTCGGCACCCCCTGGCAGGGCCGCGGCCTGGCCACCGAGGCCGCCCGCGCCCTGCTCTCCCACCTAGCCGCCGCCGGCGTCAGCACCGTCACCGCCCACATCCACCCCGACCACCACGCCTCCGCCGCCGTCGCCCGGGCCCTCGGCCTCACCCCCACCGACGAGCAGCAGGACCGCGAGACCCGCTGGCAGGCGGAGCTCCCCCGACCCCGACCCTGACCCGGACCTGACCCGGCCATGGCCCTGCCCTGACGCCCTCAGTCCTCCTCGCCCGGCGCCGGATGCGGGTTGACGGCCTGCCCGTCGATCGGCTGCCCCCAGTAGTCGTCGCCCTCGGCCCCCACGCAGTACCCGGACCCCTCCACCCACCCCCCGGCGTCCTGGCACTGCTCCGCGGTGACGTCACGCGGACCGGGCCGGGCGGCGGCCGCCGAGGCGGCGCCGGCACCGGTGGCGAGCAGGACAGCGGTCGCGACCGTCAGGGCCGACCGGAGCAGGGGTGAGGTGATCATGCGGACAACGACAGCACGAACCCCACCCCCCACCCCACCGACACGCCCGCCGCCCCCGCCCGCGACCACCGCCCCGGAATGCCGCCCCGGAATGCCGCCCGACCACGATGCGGTTGGATACAGACATGGCATCTCGTGCACGTGTACGCGCCCCCGAGCTGGTCGGGGCAGGCGGTTGGCTGAACACCGGTGGCAAGGAGCTGACGCTCGCCGACTTCCGGGGCAAGATCACCATCCTGGACTTCTGGACGTTCTGACACCCAACTCCCTTCGGAATTAAACGAGTTTGAGTGTGATGCCGCTCGATGCCACGCGCACCCGGTTACCGGATGCTCGGGTTCGGAAAATGATCAGCGTCTCGGCACGAGGCTTGCGAGAATCCCGCAAGAGTTGTGGCGGCTGCGCTCGGTCGGCTCGCGGTCGGTGGGGTTGCTCGTACGCGAGGAGGAGTGCCATGTTCGAGAACGTCGCCGGGCTACAGCCCGAGGTAGCCGCGCAGTGGACCGCGCTGGTCGAGGAGTGTCGTCCTGTGCTCGCGAGCGAGGGTATGGATGCGGTGCAAGCCCTGCTGGTCGAACGCGGGACGAGCATCGTCCCGGCAGTCGCCGTCACCAAGGCTCTGCTCGGGTGGGAGGATACCCCGCTCCTGGTCGCTCGGGAGATCGTCGAGACCAGCCCCGCACGCGCAGCAGCCGCCTGAACCGGGACGCCCGGAATGCGGACACCGCCCGTGCGGTTTGATTGAGGCATGGCATCTCGTGCACGTGTACGCGCCCCCGAGCTGGTCGGGGCAGGCGGTTGGCTGAACACCGGTGGCAAGGAGCTGACGCTCGCCGACTTCCGGGGCAAGATCACCATCCTGGACTTCTGGACGTTCTGCTGCGTCAACTGTCTGCACGTCCTGGACGAGCTGCGGGAGTTGGAGGAGAAGCACCGGGACACCGTGGTGATCGTCGGGGTGCACTCGCCGAAGTTCGTGCACGAGGCGGACCACCAGGCCGTGGTGGACGCGGTCGCCCGGTACGAGGTGCACCACCCGGTGCTGGACGATCCGGTGCTGGCGACGTGGAAGCAGTACGCCGTGCGGGCCTGGCCGACGCTGGTGGTGATCGACCCGGAGGGGTACGTGGTCGCCCAGCACGCGGGCGAGGGCCACGCGCACGCGATCGCGCGGCTGGTGGAGGAGTTGGAGGCCGAGCACGCGGCGAAGGGCACGCTGCGCCGCGGCGACGGCCCGTACGTGGCGCCGGAGCCGACCGCGGGGGATCTCAAGTTCCCGGGCAAGGCGGTCCGGCTGCCCGGCGGGCACTTCCTGGTCGCCGACTCCGGCCACCACTCGCTGGTGGAGCTGGCCGAGGACGGCGAGACGGTGGTCCGCCGCATCGGCGACGGGCAGCGCGGTCTGGTGGACGGCACCAGCCCCCGGTTCAGCGAGCCGCAGGGGCTGGCGCTGCTGCCGGAGGGCTCGGACTTCGACGTGATCGTGGCCGACACCGTCAACCACGCGCTGCGCGGGGTGCGGCTGGCGGACGGCTCCGTGACCACGCTGGCGGGCACCGGCCGCCAGTGGTGGCAGGGTTCGGCGACCGAGGGCCCGGCCCGCGAGGTGGACCTCTCCTCGCCGTGGGACGTCGCCTGGTTCGACGGCCGGGTGTGGATCGCGATGGCCGGCGTGCACCAGCTGTGGGCGTACGACCCGGCCGCCGGCACGGTCGGCGTCGCGGCCGGCACCACCAACGAGGGCCTGGTGGACGGGCCCGTCGGCGAGGCCTGGTTCGCCCAGCCGTCCGGTCTGGCGGTCTCGGCGGACGGCGAGCGGCTGTGGGTGGCCGACTCGGAGACGTCCGCGATCCGGTGGGTTTCACGTGAAACCGGGGCGGTCCACACCGCCGTCGGCACCGGCCTCTTCGACTTCGGCCACCGGGACGGCGCGGCCGAGCAGGCGCTGCTCCAGCACCCGCTGGGCGTCACCGTGCTGCCGGACGGCTCGGTGGCGATCAGCGACACCTACAACCACGCGCTGCGCCGCTTCGACCCGGCGAGCGGCGAGGTCACCACGCTGGCCACCGACCTGCGCGAGCCGTCCGGCGCGGTCCTGGTGGACGGGGACATCGTGGTGGTCGAGTCGGCCCGGCACCGGCTGACCAGGCTGCGGCTGCCGGAGGAGGCTGTGCGGGTCGAGTCGGTCGCGCACCGCACCCGGCGGGCGGCCACCGAGGTCGCGCCGGGCGCGTTCCGGCTGGACGTGGTGTTCTCGGCGCCGAGCGGCCAGAAGCTGGACGAGCGGTACGGCCCGTCGACCCGGCTGCTGGTCAGCGCGACCCCGCCCGAGCTGCTGGTCTCCGGCGCGGGCGCGGACAGCGACCTGTCGCGCGAGTTGGTCCTCTCCGAAGAGGTCACCGAGGGCGTGCTGCACGTCTCGGCGATGGCCGCGTCCTGCGACGACGATCCGGAGATCGAGTTCCCGGCCTGCCACGTGCACCAGCAGGACTGGGGCGTGCCGGTGAAGCTGGTCGCCGACGGCGCCCGCCGGCTGCCGCTGGTGCTCGCCGGCCTGGAGTAGCCCTGGAGTGGCCCGTCCAGTGCGGAAGGGGCCCGGCGGAGCGTACTCCGCCGGGCCCCTTCGCCGTTGAGGGGGGATCAGCCCGGGATCAGCCCTCCAGGAACGCCTTGATCGCACTGGCCAGCAGGTACGGGTCCTCGGCGCCGCACAGTTCGCGCGCCGAGTGCATGGACAGCGCCGCGATGCCGCAGTCCACCGTCTTGATGCCGAGGCGCGCCGCGGTGATCGGGCCGATGGTGGTGCCGCAGGGCATCGCGTTGTTGGACACGAAGGACTGCCACGGCACGCCGGCCTTCTCGCAGGCGGCCGCGAACACCGCCCGGCCGACGCCGTCGGTCGCGTAGCGGTTGTTGACGTTGACCTTGAGGATCGGCCCGCCGTTCGGCAGCGGGTGGTGGCCCGGCTCGTGCCGCTCGGCGTAGTTCGGGTGGACGGCGTGGCCCATGTCGGAGGAGAGGCAGATCGTCCCGGCGAGCGCCCGGGCGCGGTCCTCCGGGGTGCCGCCGCGCGCGTGGACGGTGCGGTCGAGGACGTTGCCGAGCAGCGGGCTCTGCGCGCCGGTGTCCGACTCGCTGCCGGTCTCCTCGTGGTCGAAGGCGGCCAGCACCGGGATGTACGGCAGGTCGGCGGCGCCCTCGGCGGAGGCGACGGCGGCCAGCGCGGCGGTGGCGGCGTGGACGGACAGCAGGTTGTCCAGGCGCGGGCCGGCCAGCAGCTCGCGGTCGCGGCCCAGGTAGGCGGCCGGCTGGACGTCGTGCGTCATCAGGTCCCAGCCCGCCACGTCGGCGGCGTCCACGCCGGCGCGCTCGGCGACGTAGGAGATCAGCGAGCCCTCGTCGACCGGGCCGAGGCCCCAGATCGGGGTGAGGTGGCGCTGCTTGTCGAGCTTCATGCCGTCGTTGACCTGGCGGTCCAGGTGGATCGCGAGCTGCGGCACCCGCAGCAGCGGCTCGTCCAGCTGGACGAGCCGCGAGCTGCCGTCCTTCAGCGCGAGGCGGCCGGAGAGCCCGAGGTCACGGTCCAGCCAGGTGTTCAGCGGGACGCCGCCGTAGATCTCCACGGCGACCTGGCGCCAGCCGGCCGAGCCGGTGTCCGGCACCGGCTTGACCCGCAGGTTCGGCGAGTCGGTGTGGGTACCGACCACCCGGAACGGGGTCTCGGGGCGGGCGCTCTCCGGCAGGTACCAGGCGATCAGGGCGCCGCCCCGGATCAGGTAACGGCCGCCGGCGGCGCCGTCCCAGACGTCGGTCTCGGCGACCTGCCGGAAGCCTGCCTTCTCCAGCCGCTCGGCGGCGCTCGCGACCGCGTGGTACGGGGACGGCGAGGTGCCGAGGAACGCGATCAGATCGTCGCTGTGCGTCCGGTCGAAGAATGCCTGGCGGGCGGCGGCGGTCGACATACTGCTCCTGAGTCGAGGGAGGGCTGAAGCCGGATGGGGAGTCGGCTTCGCACCTTGAGCATATGCCCGTACACGGACAGGGAATTCGGAACCTCCCAACGGATGCAGAACGAGGACACAACCGTGAAGTGACGCCGTGCCGAACTCCGTACACCCAGAGATCCGCCCCGGTCGCGGACGGTCATCGCCATGCCCGACACCGTGCCGCCGGCCCCGTGCAACAGGTGCGAAACGGGCGAACTCGGCGACGGGTGCGGGGCGGCGAACGGACAGCGCGCGGGGCGGCGAACGGGCGGCAACGCCGAAGGGCCCGGCGGGAGCCGGGCCCGTCGGGGGGGGGGGGGGGTCCGACGGTGGGGGAGGTGTGACGCCCCCCCCGGCGCCCCTGGGGGGGGGGCGGGGGGGGTCGGGGGGGGCGAGGGCCACCGC
>NZ_JBHWIO010000034.1:0-20620 GCF_042732075.1 Kitasatospora sp. NPDC059812 | reverse complement strand
GCTTGAATGTGGTGCGATGGGGGCTTGTGGGGGGTGGGGGGGGGGGGGGCCACCTGACCGGCCGGGGGGCGGCTATGGGGGTCACACGCCTTTGGGCGGGGGGGGCGCGGGCCCCTTCGGCGTGAGGGTGGTGTCAGACGGTCGGAGAGGTGTCACGCCCCTCGCGGCGCCCTTGGGGGCGCGGCGGCGGGTGACGGGTGGGGCGAGGGCCTCAGAAGGCCTCCTCCGCCAGGTCCATGATCTCGTTGTCGATGCCCTCGGCGATCAGCCGCTGCGGGGCGACGGTCGGCAGGACGTTCTTGGCGAAGAAGCGGGCCGCCGCGACCTTGCCCTGGTAGAACGGGACGTCCTTCTCCGAGGCGCCGGCCTCCAGCTTGGCCAGGGCCACCGCGGCCTGACGCAGCAGCAGCCAGCCGACGACGACGTCGCCGGAGACGAGCAGCAGGCGGGTGGTGTTGAGGCCCACCTTGTACATGTTCTTGACGTCCTGCTCGACCGAGGTGAGGTCGGCCAGCAGCTTGCCCACGATGGCGTCCAGGTCGCCGACGGCCTTGGCGAGCAGCTCGCGCTCGGCGGCCAGGGCGTCGCCGCCCTCGGCCGCGCCGAGGAACTTCTGGATCTGCTCGGACAGCGCGGTGAGCGCCTGGCCGCCGTCCTTGACGATCTTGCGGAAGAAGAAGTCCTGGCCCTGGATCGCGGTGGTGCCCTCGTAGAGGGTGTCGATCTTGGCGTCCCGGATGTACTGCTCGATCGGGTACTCCTGCAGGTAGCCGGAGCCACCGAAGGTCTGCAGGGACTGGGCGAGCTGCTCGTAGGACTTCTCGGAGCCGTAGCCCTTGACGATCGGCAGCAGCAGGTCGTTGAGGCGCTCGGCGGCCTCGTCGCGCTCGCCGCGCAGGCCGGCGGCCACCATGTCGTCCTGGACGGACGCGGTGAACAGGACCAGCGCGCGCATGCCCTCGGCGTAGGCCTTCTGGGTGAGCAGCGAGCGGCGCACGTCCGGGTGGTGGGTGATGGTGACGCGCGGGGCGGTCTTGTCCAGGAACTGCGAGATGTCGGCGCCCTGCACGCGCTCCTTGGCGTACTCCAGGGCGTTCAGGTAGCCGGTGGAGAGGGTGGCGATGGCCTTCGTGCCGACCATCATCCGGGCGAACTCGATGATCTTGAACATCTGGCGGATGCCGTCGACCTTCTCGCCGAGCAGCCAGCCCTTGGCCGGGTGCTTGGCGCCGAAGGTCATCTCGCAGGTGTTCGAGGCCTTGAGGCCCATCTTGTGCTCGACGTTGGTGGCGTAGGCGCCGTTGCGCTCGCCCAGCTCGCCGGTCTCCCAGTCGAAGTCGAACTTGGGGACGATGTACAGGCCCAGGCCCTTGGTGCCGGGCTTGCCGCCCTCGGGGCGGGCCAGCACCAGGTGGATGATGTTCTCGGACATGTCGTGCTCGCCCGAGGTGATGAAGCGCTTCACACCCTCGATGTGCCAGGAGCCGTCCTCCTGCTTGATCGCCTTGGTGCGGCCGGCGCCCACGTCCGAGCCCGCGTCGGGCTCGGTGAGGACCATGGTGGCGCCCCAGAGGCGGTCGGTCATCCGCTGGGCGACCTTCTTCTGCTCCTCGGTGCCCTCGTCGTGGACGACGCCGGCGAAGGCGGGGCCGGAGGAGTACATCCAGATGGCCGGGTTGGAGCCCAGGACCTGCTCGGCGTAGGCCCAGATCAGGGAGGACGGGGTGACCTGGCCGCCGATCGCCTCCGGGATGCCCAGACGCCACCACTCGGCGTCCATGTAGGTCTGGTAGCTCTTCTTGAAGGTGGCCGGGACCGGCGCGGTGTTGGTCTCGGGGTCGAAGACCGGCGGGTTGCGGTCGCTGTCGACGAAGGACGCGGCGAGGTCGTTCTCGGCGAGGCGCGAGATCTCGCTCAGGATGTTCTTCGCGGTCTCGACGTCCATGTCCGCGAACGGTCCGGAGCCGTAGACCTGCTCGCGACCGAACACCTCGAAGAGGTTGAACTCCACGTCCCGCAGGTTGGACTTGTAGTGACCCATGGCCGTTTTCTCCGGTTCGTCGCTTCCGGGAGACCGCCGCGTTCGGGCGCCCCGTACCCACCAGTACGCATCATGATGCTACCCAGCGGTAACTTGGGCAAGCCCCTGGCGGTGAATCCGCTATGAACGTGGTCACGTCCCACAAGGCGGGACGACCAGTCCTTGTCAGGATCGACGCCCGCACGGGCGGGTGCGCTCCCGATAGCCTGTCCGTGTGTACGGATATGACCAGAACGCATACCCGGGCGACCCCTACCAGCAGCAGGCGGGTCCGCAGCCGGGCATGAACGGCATGCCCGGCCCCGACGCCTACGGCGCGCAGTCGCAGGCATCCCAGCAGTCCCTCTACCCCGAACCCTCCCCGCCGTCGCTGGCGGACGCCGTCCGGGCGTTCACCACGGGCTCGATGGCGGTCGAGGACTTCCAGGCCATCTTCATCACCTCGAAGGTGCACTGCCCGCGAGGTGAGCGGCCCGGTTTCCTGGCGCTGCACAACACGCCGACGCCGGTGATCCCGATGTTCAGCTCGCTGAAGGAGCTGCGCCGCTACGCCGGCAAGGACTCCAAGCACTTCACCGTCACCGGCGCCGAGGTCCTGGACCTGCTGCCGACCGGCTACGGCTTCGCGCTGGACATGGAGGGCGAGCACCGGATGGTGTTCGACGCCAAGGCGGTCGAGCAGATGGTCGACTTCACCATGCGCCGCATGTACGGCTGACCCATCCTGGAGGAGGAGCCCCGCGCTCCTTCGTCACCATATGGTTCAACTTTCAACTTGCTTGTTGTTGAGAATTGAACTAACCTCGTGGACGTAGGCCAGAGGAACCCCCCGAAGGAGGCCGACATGCCCGCCGTGACCGTCGACAACCCGCTGACCCTGCCGCGCGTCGCCACCCCCGACCCCGCCGCCACCAGCGCCCGGCCGGTCCTCACCATCGCGACCGCACCCGAGGGCTTCGAAGGCGAGGGCTTCCCCGTCCGCCGCGCCTTCGCCAAGATCAACACCAAGCACCTCGACCCGTTCATCATGATGGACCAGATGGGCGAGGTGGAGTACGCCGCCGGCGAGCCCAAGGGCACGCCCTGGCACCCGCACCGCGGCTTCGAGACGGTCACCTACCTGATCGACGGCGAGTTCATCCACAAGGACTCGCACGGCGGCGGCGGCCACCTCGGCGGCGGCGACACCCAGTGGATGACGGCCGGCTCGGGCATCCTGCACATCGAGACGCCGCCGGAGTCGCTGGTGGCCACCGGCGGCCTGTTCCACGGCATCCAGCTGTGGGTCAACCTCCCGGCCTCCGACAAGATGGCCGCCCCGCGCTACCAGGACATCCACGGCGGCCACGTCAAGCTGCTCTCCACCCCGGACGGCGGCGCGATCCTGCGGCTCATCGCGGGCGAGCTGGACGGCCACCGGGGCCCGGGCGTCACCCACACCCCGATAACCCTCCTGCACGCCAGCATCACCCCGGGCGCGCAGGTCACCCTGCCGTGGCGGCCGGACTTCAACGCGCTCGCCTACGTCCTCAACGGCGACGGCACCGTAGGCGCCGAGGGCCGCCCGATCCACACCGGGCAGGCGGCCGTGTTCGGCGAGGGTGACACCATCACCATCACCGCCGACACCAAGCAGGACTCCCGCCACCCCAACCTGGACGTGATCCTGCTCGGCGGGCAGCCGATCCGCGAACCGGTCGCCTGGTACGGGCCGTTCGTGATGAACAGCCACCGCGAACTGGAGCAGGCCATGCGGGACTTCCAGTCCGGCCGGTTCGGCCACCCGATCGACTGACGGCACCACCCCCGGCGACGCCTCGGCCGTCCTCCGCGCGCTACAGGAGCGCGTAGACGGCCGAGGCGTCGTCGTGCGCCTTGCCGCGCGGCCAGCGCTCGCAGGCGGCGTCCGCCCGCTCGACCTCGCGGACCTGCGCGATCAGTTCGCCCGGACCGGACTCGGCGAGCAGCCGCAGCGCGTCCGCCCAACTCCCCAGCCCGAAGCGTTCGGTGAAGCGCGAGGCGCCGTCGGTGAGCGCGGCCAGCGCGTGCAGCCGCTCCAGCCGGACGAAGCCGGTCTCGGCGTGCCCGGCCGCCTTCGGGCTGGCCGCGGCGATCCACGGACCGTTGCCCCGGTTGCGGGCGGACCGGACGGCCAGCGCGTACTCCAGGTGCAGCGCGGCCCGCTCGGCCGAGCCGGGGACGGTCGCCCAGACCTGCCGGCGCAGTTCCTCCCCGCCGGGGAAGCGCTGGTTGTCCCCGATCACCTTCGGCGGGCCGTCCTTGTACTCCAGCACCAGCAGCGAGTCGCCGAGCACCAGGTACTCCAGCGACTCGCCGTGCCGGCGGGCCGCCACCACCATCGCCGCGGGGGTGTTGGGGTGGCCCAGGTCGCAGCGGCCGCCGTGCAGCGCGGCCGTCTCCACGATGGCGTCGGCCAGGCACTCGGCGATCGAGCGGTCCACCCGGTCGGTGAGCCGGGCGAGCAGGTGCACGCCCAACCGGCGGACGTACCAGGCGGTTCCGTGCCGGCACCCGGACTCCAGGCCGGTCGGCGAACTCGCACCGTCCAGCAGTACCAGCGCCTCCGGCGAGGCCGCCGCGAAGTCCTCGCTCTCGCGGTCCGGCCGCCGTGCTTCCCCTGCGAGCTGTAGCTGCATCCCGACAGTGTGGCCGCCGCCCCCGGCCCGCGCCCAGACCCCTGCGCCGGTGTGGCGCGGGCCGGTCGCCGCCGCCCGGTGGCAGCCGGGGCAATCCGGTCATACCGTCGAATAACGACCGGACAATTCGGCCAATCAGGGCCTGTCAGGTTTGAGATCACCTTCGGGTGTCCGGGCGGCCCGGGACTGACGAGGAGCAGGAGATGTTCTGGGAGTTCATCGTGCTAGTGGCCGCCTCGACCGGCTTTCCGACCGCCGCGCTGCTCTTCCTGATCGGCGGGCCGCGCTTCCCCGACGAACAGCGCGGCGGCCGGCACGCCTAGCTCTCCGAACCGGGCTCTCCGGACCCGCGTTCCTAGGCCTTCCAGACCGGGTCCCGCCCGAGCAGGGCCAGCGCGCGGTCGAACCGGCCGCCCGCCGTACCCGCTTCGAGGCGCGGCGCGAACGCCTTGCCCGGCACCCGGTTCTCCGGTGCGGCCGGGACGGCCTCGGCGACCGCCAGCAGGGTCGCCGCCAGCGCCTCGTCGCCGTCCACGACCGCGGTGAACGGGGCCTGGACGCCGAGCGCGGCCGCGACGTCCCAGCCGTGCACCAGGGTGTCGAGCAGGTGGAAGCCGACCGCGTGCGCCAGCGGGAAGGGGCCGCCGTGCTGGATCTCCGGCAGCCAGACGTCGCGCCCGGCCGCTGCGGCCTCGCGGAACGCCGCGGTGAGCTCGGTGCCCGTGCGGCGGAAGGCGCCCGCCGGGTCGTCGCCGACCGGGGCGTCGGCCCAGAGCGCGAGGTCGGGCCCGGCGCCGCGGGCGGCCGCGGCGAAGCCCTGGTGCTGGCCGACGATGTGCCCCATCAGCCGGCGCAGCGTCCAGCCCGCGCACGGGCTCGGCAGCTCCAGCTGGTCGGGCCGCAGGCCGTCCACCACTTCGGCGGCCAAGTCCAGCGATCGGGCGTGCAGTTCGACGAGTTCTCCGGCACGGCTCATGCGGCGCTGACCTCCTGACCGGCCGACAGGAAGCCGATCGCGTTGTCGATGACGGTGGGCTCGGCGACGATCCGGCGGTGGCCGAGCCCTCGGGTGACCAGTAGCTCCAGCCGGTCACCGTACGCGGCTTTCAGGCGCCGCGCGTGTGATATTCCGACCACGTCGTCGCCCTCGTCGTGCGCCACCAGGATCGGCAGCGGCACCTCCTCGGGCCGGTGCGCGGCGTCGAAGCGCCGCCACGGGTCCTCGGTGCCGGCGAACAGCTCGTGCTCGATCCGGTGCCGCAGGTCCCGCTCGATCACCGGGCCGAGGCCGAGCCCGGCGCAGAACGCGCCCGGCAGGTAGGCGAATTCGCTGACCCCGGCGAGGGCGACCAGCCGCCCGGCCCGGACTCCCTCGCGCAGCGCCAGGAACGCCCCGGCCACGCCCAGCGAGTGCGCCACGATCGCCTCGAACCCGCCGTAGCCGTCCTGGAGTTGCCCGGCGATGGCGCGGTACTCCAGCACCGTGGTGGCCCGGCCGCCGGAGTCGCCGTGGCCCGGCGCGTCGAAGGCGACCGGGCTCAGCCCGAGCGCGCGCAGCCGGGGCACGTAGGGGGCGAAGCGCGAGGCGCGGGAGCGCCAGCCGTGCATCAGCAGCACCGGCCGGGCGCCGTCGCCCCAGCGGTAGACGACAACCTCCTTGCCGTTCACGGTGATCCGCTCGACGGCGGCCTGCCGGTGGGTCTCCCGCTCGGCGGGGCGGACGGCGCTGCGCCGCAGCGGACGCTGGAACAGCTCGTACGCGGCGCGGCCGGCCAGCCGGGGCGCCAGGTGCGAGGTGGTGTTGAGGGCGGTGCGAACCAGTGCGAGGGCCGGGTCCATGCGGTCTCCCTGTCGGTGCGGACGGGCGTGCCGGGGTGCGGGGGCCGTGCTGGGTCCGGATATTAGCACGACCGTTCGTACAGTTTTATGGACGGGAAGTCCGCCGCCCACCCCCGGGCTACCCTGGCGGCACACACGGCGACGGCGACGACGACAACGAGAACTGAGGTGGCCGATGGCCGGATCGACCACGGACGGACGGGTCCTGCGCGGCGAGGAGACCCGCCGGGCGGTGCTGCACCGCGCCGTCGCGATCGCCTCCGTCGAAGGCCTCGGCGCGCTCTCCATCGGTCGCCTCGCCACCGACCTCGGGCTCAGCAAGAGCGGCGTGTTCGCCGGCTTCGGCTCCAAGGAGGAGCTCCAACTCGCCACCGTCCGCGCCGCCCGCCGCATCTTCGCCGACGCCGTCGTCGCCCCGGTCGCCGACACCCCGCCCGGCCTCGCCCGGGCCCGCGCCCTCTGCGAGAGCTGGCTCGCCTACTCCCGGGCCCGGATCTTCCCCGGCGGCTGCTTCTTCTACGAGGTCACCGCCGAGTTCGACGCCCGCCCCGGCGCCGTCCGGGACGCCCTCGCCGACTGCGCCCGCGAGTGGCGCCAGGTGATCGCCGACGCCCTCGCCGAGGCCCGCGCCACCGGCGGCCTGCGGCCCGACACCGACCTCGACGACCTCGCCTTCGCCCTGATCGCCCTCCTGGAGACGGCCAACTCCCAGGCCGTGCTGCACGACGAGGACATCCCCTACCAGCGGGCCGCCCGCCTCCTGCTGCGCCTGCTGCGCGCCGAGGCCACCGACCCGGCCGACCCGGCGCTCGCCTAGGGGCTCTCTTTCGGATCACGTCGGATCAGCGCGCGGCGTCGGAGTGCGTGCATCGCAAGGCGGAGGAGGGAGTCCATGCGGAGTATCGGCGACCGACGACAACGCGGCGAGGTGCGTGCTCCGGCGTCGCGCGCCCGGCGTGATCCGAAAGAGAGCCCCTGGGTCGCTTCTAGGCTTCTCGGCCCAGCGCCCCTTCCAGGAAAGCCGCCTGGGCCAGCAGCCGCTCGTCGCCGCCCGCCGTGCCGACCACCTGGAGGCCCAGCGGCAGCCCCTCCGCCGTCCGCCCGGCCGGGAGGCTCAGCGCGGGCAGGCCCAAGTAGCTCCACGGCAGCGACATCACCGGGTCCCCGGTGCTGTGCAGGCCCTCCGGCGCCCCGCCGGTCGCCGACGGCGCCAGCCACAGGTCCACCCCGGCCTCGGCGGTCGCCCGGGCGACCCGCTCGCGCAACCGCTCCCGGGCCTGGAGCGCGGCCGCCCGGTCCTCTGCCGCGACGCCCTGGCCGACCCGGATGCTGGCCGCCGTCTCCGGCCGGTACAGGCCGCCGAACCGGGCGAACCAGTCGGCGTGGCCGCGGGCCAGCTCGAAGCGGTTGATCGTCTGCAACTGCCGGGTGATCCCGGCGAAGTCCGGGAACAGCGGCACCCGGCGCACCGTCAGGCCGGTCTGCGCCAGGCGCTCCAGGCTCTCCTCGAAGGCGCGCAGCGCCGCCGGCTCGGCCCGCTCCAGGTACGCCCCGTCCGGGACCCCGAGCACCGGCCGGCCCCCGGCCGCCGCCCCGCCCCGCCAGTCGTCGCCCCGCCAGTCGTCGCAGAGCAGTGCGGCCGCCAGGGCCGCCCCGGCCAGGTCGGCCGTGAACACCCCCAGGGTGTCGAAGCTCGGCGCGTTCGGGATCACCCCGGCCATCGGGATCCGCCCGTACGTGGGCCGGAAACCCACCACCCCGCAGTACGCGGCCGGCCGGATCACCGACCCCACCGTCTGGGTGCCGACCGCCAGCGGCACCAGCCCCGCCGCGACCGCCGCCGCCGACCCGCTGCTGGAGCCGCCCGGGGTGTGCCCGGAATGGTGCGGATTGCGGGTCGGTCCTGGCGCGCTCGCCGCGAACTCGGCGGTCACCGTCTTTCCGGCGACCAGCGCCCCGGCCGCCCGCAGCCGGTCCACCACCACGGCCTGCGGCCCCGCCAGGACTCCAGGCGGCAGCGCCGAACCGCCGTGCGTGGGCAGCCCGTCCACGTGCACGATGTCCTTGACCCCCACCGCCACCCCGTACAGCGGCGGCCGCCCGGCCGGCTCGGGGTGCCGCGCGGCCAGCGCCCGCGCCTGCGCGCGCAGCCGATCGTGCCGCCCCGGCTCCGGGACGAACGCGTGGATCAGCGGGTCCACCCGCTCGACCAGCGCGCAGAACCGGTCGACGTGCTCGGACAGGCCCGGTACGCCGGACCGCAGCCCGGCGGCCTCACGGGTCAACGACCGCGGCTTGGCAAGGGGTTGCTCCATGCCGATCACGGTAGACCACCCGTTGGCGCACTACTGGTGTTCGGCCGACAGGTACGGCGTCTCGCGCAGGTAGTACGCCCCGCAGGTGTGGCAGCACAGCTCCGGTGTCTTGCCCCAGTCCACCGGCTCCCGCACCTGCGCGTCCGGGTCGAGCTCCCGGCCGCACATCGCCACGCTCTCCACCCCCCGGACCATGTGCCACAACCGCACCCCGCCGGTCGCACCCCCGGCCCCGTACTCGGCTCGCATCTGGTGCTTCATGCGGCCATCGTCAGGCCCCCCGGCCACCCCGGCAACCGGTGGCCGAACGGGCGCCTGGGCAGCATCGATCACTTAGCGCCAAATCTGATCGAAACAAGCCACTCGCAACCGGTAGGGTTCGCGGGCGCGACCCGCGCCGACGGCCCTGCCGGACGCCTCAAGTCGCCCGAAATCGACCCCATTTACCCCAATCTGGAGCTTCTCAACGTGCGCTCTTCTCGCCTTCTGGCCGCCTCCGCGCTGATGGCGCTCTCCTTCGGCACCACGGTCGGCGCCGTCAGCGCGAGTGCGGTCGGAGTCCCCTCCTCTCCGCCCCCCACCTCCACCACGGCCACCCCGAGCGCCCCGGCGCCGAGCACCCCGGCCCCGAGCACCACCCCGAGCGCCCCCACCACGGCGACTCCGAGCACCACCCCCAGCAGCACCGCGACGGCCACCCCCACCAACCGGCCGTCCACCCTGCCCATGCCGACCCCGACCAACAGCATGCGGTGCAGCGGCGGCGTGCACCAGAGCCCGCTGCTCAAGGTCACCGGCTCCGGCCTGTACGGCACCACCCTGGTCAAGGGCGGACCGGCCGCCGAGCTGAGCGTGACCTGGCAGAACAACAGCGGCATCGATCTGCCCGTCGTCCACAACTCGCTCTACGTCACCGACGAGTTCGACGGGGACTACCCCGTCCAGTGGAGCACCGAGTTCTTCGATGTGCAGCTGAACACCGGCTCCGGCTGGAAGCCCGCAAAGCTCGACGACCGCTCCCTCCAGTCGCCGGACATCAAGCTGGCCAAGGGCGAGAAGATCACCTACCAGGTCCGGATCGCCGCCACCGCCAAGGCCCCTGTCGGGAACTACGGCGCCAACTACGACGCCGGCTCCGACGCGTTCGACAACGACAAGGTGCCCACTCCGGCCAACAACAAGCCGAACGCCTGCACCCAGTTCTACAACCCCTTCGAGGGCAAGTTCCGGGTCGCCGAGGCCGGTGGCGCCACGACCCCCGCGCCCCCGGCGTTCGTCGTATCAGTTCGTCGTATCAGCTCGTCGTATCAGCCCGCCGTCATCAGCGCGTCGTCATCAGTTCGCCGTGTCAGGACGCCTGCAGCAAGGCGCCGTCCTGCCACTTGAGGATCTTGTCGAAGCTCACGATGGCGCCCCGGAGCGGGTGGTTGCGGAGCTGGACGTGGTCGGTGAGGGCGTGGATGAGGAAGAGGCCGCGGCCGGATTCGGCGGTGAGGTCCGGGAGGGCGTCGAGGTCCACGGGGCGCAGCGTGGGCACCGCGGGGCGGGCGGGGAGGACGTGGGTGTCGTAGGGGTGGCCGTCGCGCCGGGGCTGGTGGGCGGTGAGGACCCGGGCCGGGACGGTGGCGCGGCCGCGGCGGGGGCGGCGGTGCGCGGTCGGGCGGGGCGGCGGCGGGGGGACGGGGCGGCGGCGCAGCGCCGGGGCGGGGGTGCCGACGGGGCCGGGCAGGCCGGGGCCGGAGTCGGTGACCTCGATCCGCAGGCGGTCGCCGCTGATCGAGGCGGTGACCTGGAAGCCGTCGTCGGGCCGCCCGCCGGCGCCGTGTTCGACGGCGTTGGCGCAGGCCTCGCTGAGGGCGACGCCGAGGTCGTGGGCGATCTGCGGGTCGACGCCCGCCGTCGCCATGGCACCGAGCAGGATGCGCCGGGCCAGCGGGACGCTGGCCGGGTCGCGCTTGAGGTGCAGAGTCCACCAGATGTCCACGGGAGGTCCCTCCTGGCTGCGGCTCCACATACAACTAGGTATCTCCGGGCGATTCGGCGGTGAACCGTGCCCGGGGCCCGCTGCCGCCCGTTCGGCGGATGGACTGAGGCCGTGGATTGTGCCGAGTGGCGCACTCTCCGGCCTGCACGCCGCTGCCGAACGGGGCATTCGTAGGGATTTCCCACCCTGCCCACGCGGGCGAGGTAGGCGGTGAGATGATGTCTCGGCCATGACTGCCCTCCCCGCCGCCCCGCTCCCGGGCGCCCTCGCACCGGATGCGCCGGTGGGGGCCGCCGCCTGGGACCTGCGGCTTGCCCGGGCCGTCCCGTTCGCCCTGGTGTGCACGCTGATAGCGGCCGCCGGGCACGCCCTGGCGGGTGGCGGGAACGTGCCGCCGGCCGCGTTGGCGACGGGCTTCGCCGCGGTGCTGGTGCTCGCGGTGGCCTGCGGCGGGCGGGAGCGTTCGCTGACGGCCATCGCCGGTGCGCTGGGCGCGGGTCAGCTCGGGCTGCACTGCCTGTTCCACAGCTTCAACGGCCACGCCGCGATCGGCGGCATGGCCGGCATGCACCACGGCGGCTCCGGTCCGCTGACCCTGCCGACCGTGGCGGGCCGGCTGATCTGCAACGAGGCGCGCCCCGGCACGCTGGCCGGCCTGCCCGGGAGCCCGACCGCCGAGCAGCTGGTCTCCTCGGCGGGCCTGGACCCGAACGCGTACGCCGTCGCCCCGTGGTGGCAGGGCGGCGTGTTCGGGATGACGCCGTCGATGCTGGCCGGGCACCTGGCCGCCGCGCTGGTGGCGGGCTGGTGGCTGCGGCGTGGTGAGGCGGCGCTGTGGCGGCTGGTGCGGGTGACCGCGTCGGCGGCCCGGGAGCACTGGGCGGCGCCGCTGCGGTCGGCGCTGGTGCTGGTGGCGGCGCTGCTGCGCGGCCTGTTCGGCGCGGCCGGTCCGGCCCGTCGGTTCGGGGTCCGGGGCGGGGAGAGTCCGCTTCCGGCGGGTGCCGCGCTGCGGCACAGCGTGGTGCGGCGCGGTCCGCCGCGCGGGGTCTTCGCGTACTGATCCGGCTCCTGGCGCCCCGTTCGTGTCGGGCCCCGGTCGTGCGCAGCGTCCCCGGGCCGGTCCCGTGTGTCCCCGACATCCCGTGTGTCCCCGACACGCCGACGGCCCCCGGTTTCCGCCCCCACACGTCCCCAGCACGTCCCCACGCGCGGCCCCGCCGAGGCACGGTCTTCCCGTCGCCCGGACGCGGGCCGGTCCGCCGAGCTCCGATCGGAGACACCCCATCATGCGTTCCCTTCCCACCCGCCGTCTCGCCGCCGTCGCCCTCACCGCCGCCGCCTCCGTGGTGGCGCTGGCCGGCCCCGCGTTCGCGCACGTCACCGTGAACCCGGGTGCGGCCGCCCAGGGCGGCTACACGGCCGTCGACTTCCGGGTGCCGAACGAGAGCGACGCCGCCGGCACGGTGAAGCTGGAGGTCAACCTCCCGCTGGACCACCCGCTGGCCTCGGTCCGCACCCTGCCGCTGCCGGGCTGGACCGCGGCCGTCGAGAAGGCGAAGCTCGACAAGCCGATCAAGGTGCACGGCAGCGACGTCAACGAGGCCGTCTCCAAGATCACCTGGACCGCCGACGCCGGCACCAAGATCGCCCCCGGTCAGTTCCAGGAGTTCCGGGTCTCGATCGGCCCGCTGCCGTCCGACGCCGACAGCATGGTCTTCAAGACCCTGCAGACCTACGACAACGGCGACGTCGTCCGCTGGATCGACGAGTCCAAGGACGGCCAGCCCGAGCCGGCCCACCCGGCCCCCGTCCTGAAGCTCACCAAGGCCGCCGCCGGTGAGGACGCCCACGGCGGCGTCACCGCCTCCCCCTCCGCGGGCGCCCACGGCGACAGCTCCGACCACGCCGCGGCCCCGGCCGGCGCCAAGACCAGCGACTCCACCGCCCGGGTGCTCGGCGTGGTCGGCATCGTGGTCGGCGTGATCGGCACCGCCGTCGGCGTGCTCGGCCTGCGCCGCCGGAGCAGCGGCTCCGCCTCCTGACCCACCCCGCCGGCGGGGCCGTACCCACGCCCCGGGTACGGTCCCGCCGGCGGTCCCGCCCCGCACGATCGGATCTCCCATGCCCCGCACCACCCGCACCACCCGCCTGGCCGGCGCGGCCGCCGTCGCGCTCGCCGCCGCCCTGACGCTGACCGCCTGCGGCTCCTCCGGGGGCGGCTCGACCCCCGCCAAGGTCACCAAGCAGAAGTCCGACTCGCCGTACCAGGGCACGGTGCTCACCAAGAACTTCGAGAAGCCCGACCTCCAGCTGACCGACACCTCCGGCCAGCCGTACGACCTGCGGCAGCAGACCAACGGCAAGACCACGCTGCTGTTCTTCGGCTACACCAGCTGCCCGGACGTCTGCCCCACCACCATGGGCGACATCGGCGTCGCGATGAAGGCGCTCCCGGCCGAGGAGCGGCAGAAGGTCAACGTCGTCTTCGTCTCCACCGACCCGCAGCGCGACACCCCCAAGGTGCTGCGCACCTGGCTGGACTCGATGGGCAGCGACTTCATAGGCCTGACCGGCGACCTGGCCAAGGTGAAGACGGCCGCCAGGTCGCTCGGCATCATGATCGAGGACCCGGTGGTCAACGCGGACGGCACCGTCACCTCGACCCACGGCGCGCAGGTGCTGGCCTTCCTCCCCTCGGACGACAAGGCGCACGTGCTCTACCTGAGCGGCACCGAGGAGAAGACCTACGAGCACGACCTGCCGCTGCTCGCCAAGGGGGTCGCGGCATGAAGGCCTCGACCGGCCACGCCCCGGCCGGCCGCGCGACCCTCGGCTTCCGGCGGACGGCGCTCACGGGCGCGGTACTGGCGACGGCCCTGGGCGGCGGCGCCATCCTGGTCGCCTGCGGGGCAGGCGGTCAGGACGGTGCCGGCGGCGGGGCGGCCAAGCTGAGCGTCGCCGACTCCTACATCCCGCTGCCCCCGGCCGGCGGGATGGCCGCCGGCTACCTGACCGTCCGCAACGACGGCGGGCAGGACCAGCTGGTCAAGGTGAGCAGCCCGGGCGCCGAGTCCGTCACCATGCACCGCTCGACCCCGTCGAGCATGGAGCAGGTCCCGAGCCTGGACGTGCCCGCGCACGGCGCGTTGCAGTTCGCCCGCGGCGGCACCCACCTGATGATCATGGGATGGCAGAAGGCCCCCGCCCTCGGCGACGAGCTGGAGCTCGACCTGACCTTCGCCAAGTCCGGCACCCTGTCGGTCAAGGTGCCGGTCAAGGAGCTCACCTACCGCCCCGGCCAGAGTTAAGGGGACCGCCAGCATGGAGAAGGCCGCCCACCGCCGCATCGCCGGACTGCTCGGGACGCTCGGCGCGCTGCTCGCGCTGATGCTCGCCGGCGCCGGACCGGCCGCCGCGCACGCCACCCTGGAGTCCACCGACCCGCACCAGAACTCGGTGGTCGCCACCGCCCCGCAGGCGGTCACGCTGACCTTCAGCGAGTCCGTGTCGCTGTCCAGCGACTCGGTGCGGGTGCTCGACCCGGCCGGCAAGGCGGTGGACACCGGCAACCCTGGGCACGCCGACGGCAAGGCGGACACCGCCCGGGTCGGACTGAACAGCGGGCTCGCCAACGGCACGTACACCGTCGCCTGGCGGGCCGTCTCGGAGGACTCGCACCCGATCGGCGGCGCGTTCACCTTCTCCATCGGCGCGCCCTCGGACACCTCGGTGTCCGCCACCGCGCTCCAGGGCGCCAAGGCCGACGGCCTGGTCTCCGCCCTCTACGGCACCGGGCGCACCGTCGCGTACGCGGCGTTCGCGCTGCTCGCCGGCGTCGCCGCGTTCGTGCTGATCTGCTGGCCAGAGGGCGCCACCCGGCGCCGGATGCAGCGGCTGCTGATGACCGGCTGGGCGGCGCTACTGACCTCCACCGTCGCGGTGCTGATGCTGCGCGGCCCGTACGAGCGCGGTTCGGGGATCGGCAAGGCCCTCGACCTGTCGCTGGTGCGCGCCACCCTGGACGAGCGGATCGGCACCGCGCTGGCCGCCCGGCTGCTGCTGCTCGCGGCGAGCGGGGTGTTCCTGTCGCTGCTGGTCGGCCAGTTGGGGCAGCCGGCCCGGCCGGCGGCGCAGCCCGGCGGCGCCGGGAGCGCGGGAAGCGCCGGAAGTGCCGGAAGCGCGGGCGACGAGGAGGCCGAGGAGGCCGAGGAGGCCGAGCTGCGGGAGCTGGAGCAGCGCGCCGCCGAGCGGCCGCAGCGCGAGGCCCGGCTGGGCCTCGGCGTCGCCGGGCTGGTGCTCTCGATCGCCCTGGCGGCGACCTGGGTCGGCGCCGACCACGCCTCGGTCGGCATCCAGGTCTGGCTGTCGCTGCCGCTCGGCATGCTGCACCTGATCGCGATGGCGCTCTGGCTGGGCGGCCTGGCCGCGCTGCTGGTCGCGCTGCGCGAGGGTGTCGGCGCGCAGGTCGTCGACCGCTTCTCGAAGGTCGCCTTCGGCTCGGTCGCGGTGCTGGCCGCCACCGGCGTCTACCAGTCCTGGCGCGGCCTCGGCAGCTGGGGCGCGCTGACCGGCACCGAGTACGGGCGGCTGCTGCTGGTGAAGACCGGCTGCGTGGCCGTGATGCTCGGCGCCGCCTGGTTCTCCCGCACCTGGCTGGCCCGGCTGCGCGCGGCCCCGGCCGAGGCGGCGGAGATCGAACCGGCCGCGGTGCCGGAGCCGGTCGGCGCAGCCGCCGCGCACTCCGAGGACCCGCTCCGGCAGGCCCAGCTGGCCCGCCAGCAGGCGGCCCGGGAGAGCGCCGGGCGCGAGCGCGGACTGACCCCGACCAGGGCCGGGCTGCGCCGCTCGGTGCTGGTCGAGGCGCTGGTCGCGGTGGCGGTGCTGGTGGTCACCACGATGCTCACCAACTCCCCGCCCGGGCGGGTGGCGAGCGAGGTCAAGGCCGGTGCCGTCGCACCCGCCGCCGGGCCGGCCGCCGGGGGCGCGCCCGCCCCGCAGACCGAGCCGGGCCGCACCGTGGAGCTCAAGCTCCCGTACGACACCAAGGGCCGCACCCCGAACGCCAAGGGGACCGCGACCGTCACCCTCAACCCGGCCCGGACCGGCCCGAACGAGGTGCACCTCGCGCTGACCGGCGCGGACGGGCAGCCGGTGGACGTCCCCGAGGTGCAACTCGCCTTCACCCTGCCGGACCGCGACCTCGGCCCGCTGCCGGTGGCGCTCACCCCGGAGGGCACCGGCCGCTGGAGCGGCACCGCGCAGCTGCCGCTGGCCGGCACCTGGGTGGTGTCGGTACAGATCCGCTCCTCCGACATCGACCAGACCACCCCGACCCAGCAGTTCAAGATCGGCTGACCACGATGGAGCACACCTCGACGGACCGCACCACGGCGGACCGGGACACGACGGAGAGGGCGGAGGCGGAGAGGCCTGCAGCACAGGGTGCTCAGGCGCCCGGCCGCGCCGGCTTCACCCGGCGGGCCCTGCTCGGCACCGCCGGCGCCGGGCTGCTGGCCGGCGCCGGAGCCGGCGTCGCCGGTGCGGTCGCCCTGGACCGCCCCGGCGCAGCGCCCGCCGCCGGGCCAGGCGGCGCGCTCGGCGCGGCCCGGGTGCCGTTCCACGGCGAGCACCAGGCCGGCATCCTCGAACCCCAGCAGGCCCGGGTCCAGCTGGCCGCCTTCGACCTGGCCGAGGGCGTCGGCCGGGACGGGCTGCGCACCCTGCTCCAGCGCTGGACGAAGGCCGCCGAGCGGCTGACCGCCGGGGAGCCGGCCGAGGACGCCGACAACCAGGTGGCGCTGGACGCCGGCCCCTGCTCGCTCACCCTCACCGTCGGCTTCGGCGCCGCCCTGTTCGACAAGGCCGGGCTGGCCGACCGCCGCCCGCAGGCGCTCGAACCGCTGCCGCCCTTCCCCGCCGACGCGCTCGACCCGGCGCGCGGCGACGGCGACCTGTTCGTCCAGATCGGCGCCGACGACGCCCTGGTGGCCGTGCACGCGCTGCGGGTGCTGCAACGCCAGGCGGCCGGCACGGCGGCACTGCGCTGGCAGTCGGCCGGCTTCGCCCGTACGCCCGGTGCCACCGCGCGCCCGATGACCGGCCGCAACCTGATGGGCCAGATCGACGGCACCAACAACCCCCAGCCGGGCGAGGACGGCTTCGCCGCCAAGGTGTTCTGCACCGCCGGGCCGGACCAGCCGGCCTGGCTCGCCGGCGGCTCGTACCTGGTGTTCCGGCGGATCCGGATGCTGCTGGACAACTGGGAGGCGCTGCCGACCGACCGGCAGGAGCGGGTGATCGGGCGGCGCAAGTCGGACGGCGCGCCGCTCGGCGCGCCCGCCGGGGCCGGCGAGCGCACCCCCGTCGACCTGGCCGCGCAGGGCCCGGACGGCGCGCTGGCGATCCCCGCCGACGCGCACGTCCGGGTGGCCGCCCCGGCCGCCAACGGCGGGGCGGCGATGCTGCGGCGCGGGTTCTCGTACCACGACGGCCTGCTGCCCGACGGCTCGCCGGACGCCGGGCTGCTCTTCCTCGCCTTCCAGGCCGACCCGCGCAAGGGCTTCACCCCGGTGCAGCGCAAGCTGGCCCGGGGGGACGGCCTCTCCCGCTTCCTGCGGCACGAGGCCAGCGGCCTGTACGCGGTGCCGCCGGGCGTCCCGGCCGGCGGCTACCTCGGCCAGCAGCTCTTCGAGTAGCACGCCCCCGACGGTCTCCGGTCCCGGCCACTGAAACGCTTTCCTGGCCGGCGCGCGGAGTCGTTATGGTGACTTCTTCGGCAACACCCCTGCCCCGGTTCCACCCTGTTCCCCACGGAGGCGTCATGTCGGCCACCCGCTACACCTACCTCGGCCCGGCCGGCACCTTCACCGAGGCGGCGCTGCGCACCCTGCCCGAGGCCGCGACCCGGGAGCTGGTGCCGCTGGCCTCGGTGCCGCTGGTGCTGGACGCGGTACGCGGCGGGGACGCCTCCGGGGCGTTCGTCCCGATCGAGAACTCGGTCGAGGGCGCCGTCACCGCGACCAATGACGAACTCGCCGCCGGCACACCGCTGATGATCTACCGTGAGGTGCTGCTGCCGATCTCCTTCGCGCTGCTGGTGCGGCCGGGCACCGACCTGGCGGGGGTCAAGACGGTGACCAGCCACCCGGTGGCCCAGGCGCAGGTGCGCCGCTGGCTGGCGGCCAACCTGCCGGACGCGCAGTGGGAGTCGGCCGCCTCCAACGCGGACGGCGCCCGGCTGGTCGCCGAGGGCCGCTACGACGGGGCGTTCGCGGGCGAGTTCGCGGCGCCGATCTACGGGCTGGACCCGCTGGTCAAGGACATCGCGGACGCGCAGACCGCGACCACCCGGTTCGTCCTGGTCGGCCGCCCGGGCCGGGTCTCCTCGCCGACCGGCGCGGACAAGACCTCGATGGTGGTCTGGCTGCCGGACGACCACCCGGGCGCGCTGCTGGAGCTGCTCCAGGAGTTCGCGGTGCGCGGGGTCAACCTGATGCGGATCGAGTCGCGGCCGACCGGTGAGGGCATCGGCAACTACTGCTTCCTGATCGACTGCGAGGGGCACCTGTCCGATCGCCGGGTGGCGGAGGCCGTGATGGGGCTGAAGCGGATCTGCCCGCAGGTGCGGTTCCTCGGCTCCTATCCGCGCGCCGACCGGCAGGTCTCCACGCACCGGCGGCCGGGGACCTCGGACGACGATTTCACGGCCGCCGCCGACTGGCTCTCCCGGTGCCTCGACGGGCGCGGCGACATCTGATCCACGCGACGGCACCGCGACGGCACCGCGACAACATCTGACCGCCGTCCTTTGTCTTTCCGCCCTTTTCCGATCGTTTTCCCGCGGCCGGACGGAAGGGGGCGGGTGACCGCACCCGTCGTCCACAGGGGCCCGTGGCCCCGGAACCCGCCATCCACAGGGGCGGGGACTATCCACAGCCGAAAGTTATCCACAGGCCTGGGGATGAGTCGACAAACCGGTATAGCCACTGCGGGTTTCGGTCGGATCATTGGTTAGCGGCGTAGAGATGACTAATCGGACCAGAGTCACCCGTGTGCCAGCAAATCACCTGTCTGAGTGCTTCAATTCCCTCACCCGAGAAGGTCAAATGAGGTTTGAAACCTCAATTCCCTGGCTTCGGTGATCGGAGGGCCGACCTCCCCTTCAATCCACAGGCACCGCCCGGATCCTGTGGATAACCCTGGCCCCGCCCGATCCTCACAGAAGTTATCCACAGGATCCGGGCGGTTATCCCCAGGGGAAAACCCGTACCGGTGGACGAGCCTTGGCCCGGTACGCTTGGGCCTGTGATTGACCTTCGCCTGCTTCGTGAGGACCCTGACCGAGTGCGCGCCTCGCAGCGCGTCCGTGGCGAGGACGTCGACCTGGTCGACGCCCTCCTCTCCGCCGACGAACGGCGCCGGTCCTCGGGCAGTCGCTTCGACGAACTGCGCAGCGAGCAGCGGACGCTCGGCAAGCAGGTCGCCCAGGCCAAGGGCGAGGAGAAGGCCGCCCTACTGCAGCGCACCAAGGAGCTGGCCGCCGCGGTCAAGGCCGCGGACGCCGAGCAGGGCGTGGCCAAGGAGGAGGCCGAGCGCCTGCTCCGCTCGCTGGCGAACCTCATCGACCCGGCCGCCCCGGTCGGCGGCGAGGAGGACTTCGTCACCCTGGAGGAGATCGGCACCCCGCGCGACTTCGCCGCCGAGGGCTTCGAGCCGCGCGACCACGTCGAGCTCGGCCAGATCCTGGGGGCGATCGACACCGAGCGCGGCGCCAAGGTCGCCGGCGCCCGCTCGTACTACCTGACCGGTGTCGGCGCGCTGCTGGAGCTCGCCCTGGTCAACATGGCCATCGCCCAGGCCACCGCGGCCGGCTTCATCCCGATGATCACCCCGACCCTGGTCCGGCCCGCCGCCATGGACGGCACCGGCTTCCTCGGCCAGGCCGCCGAGAACGTGTACCACCTCGCCGAGGACGACCGGTACCTGGTCGGCACCAGCGAGGTCCCGCTCGCCGCGTACCACATGGACGAGATCCTCGACGCCGAGAAGCTGCCGCTGCGCTACGCCGGCTACTCGTCCTGCTTCCGCCGCGAAGCCGGCACCTACGGCAAGGACACCCGCGGCATCATCCGCGTCCACCAGTTCGAGAAGGTGGAGATGTTCGTCTACACCACTCCCGAGGACGCCGAGAACGAGCACCGCCGCCTGCTCCAGTGGGAGAAGGACTTCCTCAACGCGCTGGAGCTGCCCTACCGGGTGATCGACGTCGCCTCCGGCGACCTCGGCGCCTCGGCCGCGCGCAAGTTCGACATCGAGGCCTGGATCCCGACCCAGGGCAAGTACCGCGAGGTCACCTCGACCTCCAACACCACCGAGTACCAGGCCCGCCGGCTCTCCATCCGGATGCGCGAGGAGGGCAAGACCCGCCCGCTGGCCACCCTGAACGGCACCCTGGTCGCCATCCCGCGCACCATCGTGGCGATCCTGGAGAACCACCAGCAGGCCGACGGCTCGGTGGCCGTGCCCGAGGCGCTGCGGCCGTTCCTCGGCGGGCGGACCGTCCTCGAACCGGTCAAGTAGCACCGCGCCACCCGCACCACCCGCAACTCCCGGGAGACGTACGGCCCATGAGCACCACCAGCCCCAGCCCCGTCTCCCCCAACGGTGAGCACCCGAGCGGTGGGGGGGGGGGGCGGGGCGCGGGGGGGGCCGCCCCCCCCCCCGCCCCCGCGGCGCCCCCCCGCCCCCCCCGCCCCCCCGCCCCCCCCCCCGCCGCCCCCCCCCC
>NZ_JBHWIO010000033.1:77718-86509 GCF_042732075.1 Kitasatospora sp. NPDC059812 | reverse complement strand
CCCGGGTCCGCCCCCGCGGGGGGGCCCCCGCCCCCCCCGGGGGGCCCCCACCGACCTCGACGGCACCCTGCTGACCAGCGCGGAAACCGTCTCCGAGCGCACCCGCGCCGCCCTGGCCACGGCCACCGGCGCGGGCGCGCTGCACATCGTCGTCACCGGCCGCTCCGCCGCCTGGGCCCGCCCGGTCTTCGACGAGATCGGCTACACCGGGATAGCCGTCTGCGGCCAGGGCGCCCAGGTGTACGACGCCGGCGCGCACCGGCTGCTCACCTCCCTCACCCTGGACCGCCGACTCGCCGCGCTCGCCATCGCCAAGATCGAGGCCGAGACCGGCCCGCTGGCCGTCGCCGCCAACCAGGACGGCCTGGACGGCCAGGTGCTGGCCGGCCCCGGCTACGAGCTGCTGATCGGCTCCGACCTCCCGGTCGTCCGGGTCGACCGCGACCAGCTGCTCGACGCCCCGGTCAGCAAGCTCTACATCCAGCACCCGGGCCTGACCGACGACGCGCTCGCCGAGGCCGCCCGCCGCGTCGCCGGGGACCTGGTCGGCGTCGTGATGGCCGGCGCCGGAGTGGTCGAACTGCTGCCGCTGGGCCTGTCCAAGGCCACCGGGCTGGCCGTCGCCGCCCGCCGCCTGGGCGTCCGCGGGGCCGACACCATCGCCTTCGGCGACATGCCCAACGACGTGCCGATGTTCGGCTGGGCGGCCCGCGGCGTGGCGATGGCCAACGCCCACGAGGAACTGCTCGCCGTCGCCGACGAGGTCACCGCGAGCAACGACGAGGACGGCGTCGCCGTCGTCCTGGAACAGCTCTACCCGGGCGTCTAGGGGCTCTCTTTCGGATCACGTCGTGGTGTTCGGCGGGGGTTCAACTCCAGTTGTAGGATGACCGGGCAAGCGGTTGTAGGATGACCGACGACCGGCGTTGACCAGCGACGCGGCGACCAACGACGAAGGGAGCACCGGCATGACCAACGACGGCAACAGCCTCCAGGCGGCCGGACGGCGCTCCCTGGTGGACACCGCGATCGACCAGCTGCGCGAGCAACTGGCCGGCGGCGTCTGGCCGGTGGGATCGCAGATCCCCACCGAGCACGAGCTCGCCGAGCGGCTGCAGGTCGGCCGGAACACCGTCCGGGAGGCGATCCGGGTGCTGGTGCACGCCGGCATGCTGGTCTCCCGCCAGGGCGAGGGGACGTTCGTCCGCTCCACCAGCGACCCGGCCGCCGTCCTGCGCGGCGTCCAGCGCTCGGGCATCCGGGACGTCCTGGAGGTCCGGGCCGCACTGGAGACCGAGGCCGCCCGACTGGCCGCGCTGCGGCACACCCGCGAGGACGTCGAGCGGATGCGGGCCGCGCTGGCCCGCGAGGCCGAGGTGATCGCCTCGCACGCCGAGCGGACCGACCGCGAGGCCACCGTCGAGCACGACCTGGAGTTCCACACCGCCATCGTCGAGGCCGCGCACAACCCGGCGCTCACCGAGGTCTACCGCTACTTCGGCGCCTCCGTGCGCGAGTCGATGACCTCGGCCTTCGGCGACCACGACATGCCCGAGGTGGCCGTGGCCACCCACGCGGCGCTGGTCGACGCGATCGAAAGCGGCGACCCCGACCGTGCCGAGGCCGCGTGTCGTGCGCTGCTCGCCGAGCCGACCGCGGCCGTCGAGCAGCTCCTCGCGGCCATCGCGGCCCGGAAGTGACATAGGCACCCGCCTGCCTTCCGCCCTCCGCGCCCTCGCGCACATTCACGAAAGAACAGCACACCCATGGCCGTCACCCGTGCCCAGCAGCCGGTTGCCACCACGTCCCTCCCGCTTCCCGTCCGCACCCGGCTGGCCCACCCCGCGCTGCTGCTGACCGGCATCCTGCTGGTCGCGCTGAACATGCGCGCCTGCCTGGCGGCGGTGTCGCCGATGGTCGGCGAGATCCAGCGGACCTTCGGACTCTCCGCCACCGCGAGCGGACTGATCACCACCGTGCCGGTGCTGTTCCAGGGCGTCGGCGCCCCGCTCACCCCCCGGCTGACCCGGCGGTTCGGCACCGAGCGGGTGGTGCTGGGCGCCGTCCTGGTGCTGGGCGCGGGCGTGCTGCTGCGGGTGCTGCCCTCGGTGGCGGCGCTGTACGCGGGCTGCGTGGTGATCGGCGTGGCCATCGCGGTGCTGAACGTGTCGATGCCGGGCCTGGTCAAGCGGGAGTTCCCGGACCGGGCGGCGGCGATGACCGGCGTCTACTCGACCACCATGCTGGTCGGCGCGACCATGGCGGCCGGCCTCTCGGTGCCGCTGGAGCACGCCCTCGGCGGCGGCTGGCAGGCCTCGCTGGGCACCTGGTCGCTGCTCGCGCTGATCGCCGCGGTGGCCTGGCTGCCGCAGGTGCTGCGCTCCCGGCAGGAGCGGGCGGCGGTCGCGACCCGTCTCTCCACTGGCCCTGCGGCCGGTCAGGCGGCCGGTCGGGCGGCCGAGAAGCCGATCGAGGGCATCTGGCGCTCGCCGATGGCCTGGCAGATCAGCCTCTTCATGGGCATCTCGTCGCTGCTGGTGTACACCCTGGTCGCCTGGATGCCGACCATCCTGGCCGACCACGGCATGGACCGCGGCGAGGCCGGTCTGGTCTTCGCCTTCTCCAACCTGGTGCAGGTCGCGGGCGCCTTCCTGGTGCCGCTGCTGGCCGGCCGGATGACCCGCCAGCGCGGGCTGGCGGTGGCCATGGCCGGACTGAACGGCCTCGGCATCGCCCTGCTGCTGATCGCGCCGGTGTCCGGCGCCTGGGTGTCGGCGACCATCCTGGGCGTCGCCCAGGGCGGTTCGCTGGGCCTGGGCCTGGCCTTCATCGTGCTGCGCACCGGCAGCGCGGCCGGCGCCGCCCAACTGGGCGGGATGTCGCAGGCGGTCGGCTACCTGGTCGCGGCGGCGGGCCCGGTCGGCGCCGGCGCGCTGCACCAGCTCACCGGCGGCTGGACGGCCACCCTGGTGCTGATGCTGGTGCTGGCCACCGTGGTCGGCGCGGCCGGCTGGGGCGCGGGCCGCAACCGGACGCTCGGCTAGCACCCCTGCTCGGACCGACCCGGGCTGGCCTCGTTGAGGCCGGCTCGGGCCGACCCCGGCTGCCCCGGGTCGACCCCAGTTACCCCAGGCCGGCCCCGGCCGGCTACTCCTCGGCGGCCAGGGTCAGTCCGGCCAGCTTCACCGAGGCCAGCACCGTCGCCGCCACGGTGACCGCCAGCAGCAGCGGGACAGCCACCCCGAGCGAGACGTCGGCGCCGATCGCGGCGTCCCCGGCGACCGCCTCGGCCACCGACCGGCCCCACTGCTGGACGCTCAGCGTCCGGGCGCCCGACACGAAGTTGCCGATCAGCGACTCCCAGACCAGCGCGTACCCCAGTCCGGCCACCACCGCGTGCCGGGTGACCACGCCGAGCAGCAGGAACAGCGCGCTGTACGCCACCCCGGCGACCAGCACGGCCACGGTGTAGCCGAGCGCGATGCCGTCCCTGGTGCCGATCAGCAGCAGGCCGCAGAGCAGCGTCGGGAGGGCGGCGAACACCCAGGTGGTGCCGATCGCGACGACCAGTTTGGTGGTGACGATCTTCCACCGCGGCAGCGGCTTGGCCAGCAGGTAGACGATCGAGCCGTCGTCGATCTCGGTGGCGATCACGCCGGTGCCGACGACCAGGCCGAGGATCGGCACCAGGGTGCCGAGGCCGAGCTGCCCGAGGATCTTGACGGTGAGGTCGTGCTCGTTCCCGCTGGCGGTGCCGCTCGCGACGGCCGAGATGACCAGCAGCAGGGCGGGGACCACCAGCAGCAGGAGGCCGCGGCGGCGGCCCAGCAGGCCGCGCAGGGTCAGCCTGGCGACGGTCGGGTTCATGGTCGGTCGGCCCTTTCCTGGGTCCGGTAAGGGAGTTCGGTGGCTCGGACGCCGGGCCTCACGCGGAGACCAGGTAGGAGAAGACGCTCTCCAGCGACTCGTCCGCCGGCGACACGGTGTACAGCCGGATGTCCGCCTCCTGGGCGACCCGGGGCAGCAGGGTGGTGAAGCCCTGGAAGTTCACCGCCTCGATCCGCAGCGCCCGTTCCCGCGCGTCCACCTCGATACCGGTCGTGGAGCCGTCGGCGATCAGCGCGGCGGCCAGCCTGCGGTCGTCGCTGGAGCGAACCAGGTAGCGGTGCGGCCGGTCGGTCATCAGCCGGCGGATCTTCCGGAAGTCGCCCGAGGCGGCATGCCGGCCGGCCACCACGACCTCGATGTGCCGGGCCAGTTGCTCGACCTCCTCCAGGATGTGGGAGGAGAACAGCACCGTCCGGCCGTCCGCGCCGAACCGGCGCAGCAGCTCCATCAGCTGGAGCCGCTGGCGCGGGTCCATGCCGTTGAACGGCTCGTCGAGCAGCAGCACGGCCGGGTCGTGGACCAGTGCGGAGGCCATCTTGACCCGCTGCTTCATGCCCTTGGAGTACGTCCCGGTGCGGCGGTCCTTGGCGTAGGCCATCTCCACCAGGTCCAGGGCACGCCGGGCGGCGGCGCCCGGGTCGGCGAGGCCGTGCAGTTCGGCGTTGGCGAGCACGAACTCCCAGCCGGTCAGGTAGTCGTACATCGACTCCCGCTCCGGGACCAGGCCGATCTGCCGGTACACCTGCTGGTTGCGCCAGATCGGCGCGCCGTCCAGGGTGACCGCCCCGCTGGAGGGCGCGAGGAATCCGCTCATCATGTGGATGAGGGTCGACTTGCCCGCGCCGTTCGGACCGAGCAGGCCGGTGATGCCTGGGCCGATCGTCATACTGATGTCGTTGACGGCGACCACGTTCCCGAACCAGCGGGAGACCTTGTCGATGGTGATGGTGGCCATGACGCCCTCTCAAACTCCTCGGTTCATCAGACGCTGCGGTAGCGGCGCAGCAGCAGCCCGTACGAGCCGGACACCATCGCGAGAACGGCGACGGTGAAGACGACCACGCCGAGCCCGCCGGGCGCGTGCATCCGGCCGCCCATCCCGCCGACGTCGAAGAGCTGGTTGGTCAGGCTCTCCACCAGGTCGTTCGGCGACAGCAGCGCGATCCACTGGGCGGAGTCCGGGACGGTGAGCTCGGTGGCGGTGCCGATCCGGGTCAGGATCGCCACCACGGCCGTGCTGATCGCCAGGTAGCCCATGATCCCGGCCACCCCGAAGCCGCGGCGCGGGGTCGCGGCGGCGACCACCAGCGCCACCGAGGTCGGCACCAGGGAGTACAGCAGGGCGGCGACCAGGCCGGACAGGAAGTGCCCGGTGTTGTGCCCGAAGTCCAGCCCGCCCAGCAGCGCCCCGATGTAGAGGACCAGCAACGGCGCAGCCATCAGCAGGAACTGGGCGCTGACCATGGCGGCGAACTTGGCCCGGACGTAGTCGGCGCGGGTGATCGGGCGGGAGAAGTACAGCGGGACGGTGTGGTACCGGAGATCCCGGGAGAACAGCACCGGCGCCTGCGAGGCCAGGAAGATCGACACGACCAGCACGAACGAGGACAGGTACCGCGGGTAGTCCAGCGGCAGCTCCTTCGCGCTGGTGGCGAGCGCGATCGCCACCATGACCACGGCCGGCAGCGTGACCACGCCGAGCACCAGCATCGGCAGCACCTTGGACTTGCCGGAGCGCCCGAGCCCGTACGCGGCGCGCAGGCTCTGGGTGAACAGCGAGCGGGTCGCGTAGGCCCGGCCGAGCCGGGGCCCGGTGTAGCCGCGGTAGCCGATGTCGTGGATGACGCCGGTGTCGGCGGACCTGGTGTCAGGAGGCAGCGACATCGTCCGTCCCTCCCCTGTTCTCGTCGGTGAAGATTTCGGCGACCCGGTGGCGGCGCTGCTCCAGCCGGACCAGGCCGAGGCCCAGGCCGGCGACGGTGTCGCGGATGGTGTCGTAGGTGTCGTCGCCGGCCAGCCGGACCAGCAGCAGGTGCGAACCCTCCGGCTGGACGGACAGCCCGGCGGCGGCCAGCCGTGCGCGGACGGCGTCGCCCGGCTCCGGGACGGCGTCCTGCGGGTGGTCCGTCACCTCGACCGCCAGGACGGCCGTCGCCTCGGTGAAGGAGGCGGTGGAGGAGGAGCGCAGCAGCTTGCCGCCGTCGATCACGACCAGGTGGTCGCAGGTGCGCTCCAACTCGCCGAGCAGGTGGGTGGTGACCAGCACCGAGATCCCGAAGTCGGTGTGCACCCGGCGGATCAGGCCCAGCATCTCGTCCCGGCCGGCCGGGTCGAGACCATTGGTCGGCTCGTCCAGCAGCACCAGCTTCGGGTCGTGCACCAGCGCCTGCGCGAGCTTGACCCGCTGCTTCATGCCGGTCGAGTACCCGCCCATCGGCCGGTACCGCTCCTCGTACAGGCCGACGTGCCGCAGGGTGTCCGCGGTGCGCTCACGGGCGGCGGTGGCCGGCAGCCCCGCCATCCGCGCCATGTGCACCACGAACTCGGTCGCCGACACGTCCGGTGGCAGGCAGTCGTGTTCGGGCATGTAGCCGACCCGTTCACGGATCTCCGGGCCCCGGGTGGCGACGTCCAGGCCGAGGACCTCGCCGCGGCCGGACGTCGCCGGGGCGAGGCCGAGCAGGATCTTGATGAGGGTGGACTTGCCCGCCCCGTTGGCCCCGACCAGCCCGACCACCCCGGGCCGCACCTCGACGGTGAGCTGGTCGAGGGCGGTGACCCGGGGGAACCTCTTGGTGAGGCCATCCGTCTTGATGACAGCAGTGGACACCTGCTCAACGTAACGGGCTTGCGCGCCAAGGGCTATGAGCTGGAATGACGAGCCCGTCTGCTGCTGCGGTATGACGCCGCCGACGATCTCCCCTAAGGGGCGGAGGATCTCCCATCAGGGTCGGCACGTCCTCATCGCTGATGCGGAGGCCTGCCACGTGAAATCCGGTGGCGACGACATCGGGGCGGCGGTCTTCGGTTGGACTCCGGACGGCGCGACCAGAAGCTACGGGGCGGCGATCGCGAATCCCAGCACGACCGCGGCCGAGACCACGACGGCACCCGGCGCGAGGTCCGCCTCGGAAACGCCACCGGAGTCACCGTGCCCGCGGTACCGGCCGCTTCCGATGCTCTCCGGATCGACGTCCTCGATGTGGACGACCTGGCCCAGCCGCACGCCCGCGGCCTCCGCGTACAACTCGGCCTTCGCCCTCGCGGTCCGGACGGCGTCCGCCCGGGCCTGCGCCCTCAGGCCCGGCTTGCTGCGTACGTCGAAGTCGACGCCCTCCACCTGGTTGGCCCCCGCCTCCACCGCAGCGATCAGGAACGGTTCGAGGGAATCGAGGTCCCGGTACTCGATGGCGAACGCGGCCTGGCAGCGGTATCCGAGGAACTGCCGGTCCGCACCGTAGCCGTTCCATGAATTCTGGAGATCGAGCCGTGAGGCCGACACCTGCCCGTCCGGGACGCCATGGGCCCGTATTGCCTCGCGCAGGCCGGAGATGGCCGCTCGTGCGGCGGCGAAGGCCTGCTCGGGCGAACCCTCCGTCCGGTCGATTCCCAGCCGGATCCGGGCGACGTCGGGTACCACCTGGACACTTGCCGCACCGTAACTGGTGATTCCCCAAGGCGATCTGATCGTCGTCTGCATGCCCGGCAGTCAAGCACGGAGCGCCCGTCACGGGTACGGATTTCCATCGGCCTCACCGGACGGCCGATGCCTGACCTGTCGCACCCGCCTCGACGAGGTTCGACGACCCGGCCGGGAGACGCGAAGGCCGCGCGGCCGTTCCGACGCATAGGGTCGACACCATGCGACTGAGTACCGTGATCCTCCCCATCCACCGGTGGAGCGAGGGGCAGAAGATCTGGCGGCGGGCCGAGGAGCTCGGGTTCCATGCCGCGTATACCTATGACCACCTGTCGTGGCGGTCGTTCCGCGACGAGCCGTGGTTCGGATCGATCCCGACGCTGACCGCGGCGGCCACCGCGACCGAGCGCCTGCGGCTCGGGACGCTCGTGACATCGCCGAACTTCCGCCACCCCGTGACACTGGCGAAGGAGCTGATCACGCTGGACGACGTGTCCGGCGGGCGGGTCACGCTGGGCATCGGCGCCGGCGGCACCGGCTTCGACGCGACGGCGATGGGGCAGGAGGCGTGGTCGCCGAAGGAGCGGGCGGACCGCTTCGGCGAGTTCCTGCCGCTGCTGGACGAGCTGCTGCGCACCGACGCCACGACGCGCGAGGGCACGTACTACTCGGCGGTCGAGGCTCGGAACATCCCCGGCTGCGAGCAGACCCCCCGGGTGCCGTTCTACGTCGCCGCGGCCGGGCCGCGCGGGCTGCGGCTGGCGGCCGAGTACGGGCAGGGCTGGGTGACGTACGGCGACCCGAAGGGCCCCGCGGATGTGCCGGTCGAGCAGGCGCCCGACGTGATCGCCGCGCAGATCACGAAGCTGACGGCCGCCTGCGAGGCGCAGGGCCGGGACGCCGGCGAGCTGGAGAAGGTGCTGCTCCAGGGCTCGACGGCGGAGAAGCCTCTGCAGTCGCTGGACGCCTTCGTGGACTGGGCCGGCACCTACCGCGACCTGGGCATCACCGAATTGGTGATCCACTGGCCCGTCCCGGACTCGATCTTCGAGAACGACCTCGCCGTCTTCGAGAAGATCGCCACCGAGGGCCTCGCCCAACTCGGCTGAGCCAGACCCCGCTCGCCATGGTTCGCGCAGCCGACCCACGCGGAGCAACCTGTCCGCCAGTGGCCGATCGGCCACGGGCGGACAGGCGCCGAGACCAGCCCCGATCGGCGGTTCTGACACCACCACGGACCCGGTCGAAGCAAAGAACAGTTCC
>NZ_JBHWIO010000033.1:72122-77708 GCF_042732075.1 Kitasatospora sp. NPDC059812 | reverse complement strand
GCGCTCGAGCTCCCCCCGCCGCGCGGCTCGGCGGCCCCCCCCCCCGCCCCGCCCCCCCCCCGCCGCCCCCCGCCCGCCCCCCCCCCCGCCCCCCCCCCCGCGCCGAGACCAGCCCCGATCGGCTGTTCTGCCACGTCCACGGACGCGGTCGCAGCAAGGACCAGTTCGTCCCCGGCTGGCCCTACTCCTTCGCCGCCGTGCTGGAGTCCGACCGCATCTCCTGGTGCCGACTGCTGGGCGCAGTCCGACCCGGCCCGGCTCAGTCGACGGAGTCAAGCCCTTCCCACACGCGCGGGACATTGCCGCCGCCCCCGCCTATGTGCTCCTGAGGGCCTTCAGGGGGTCGGTGCGGGCCGCGCGCAGGGCCGGGTAGAGGCCGGCCAGCAGGCCGACGACGGTGCCGATCAGCGGGGCGGGCAACGTGGTGACCGGCTGCAGGACGGCCGTCCAGTCACGGGCGGCGGCCACGCCGACCACCGTCACCACGCCGAGACCGGTGCCGATCAGCCCGCCCAGGGTGCCGAGCGCCATCGACTCGGCCAGGAACTGGGCCGCGATGTGCCCGGTGCGGGCGCCCAGCGAGCGGCGCAGGCCGATCTCCGCGGTCCGTTCCAGGACGGCGACCAGCGTGGTGTTGGCGATCCCGACCGCGCCCACCAGCAGGCAGATCCCGGCCAGCGCCAGAAACAGCCCGGTCAGGTCGGAGGTCACCGTGTCTTGCAGGCTGTGCGGGTCCGGCGGCGGGACGACCGTGAACGAGTTCGGGGCGTCCGGCCGCAGAGCGAGCGGGAGTTGGTCGGCCACCACGGTCGCGGCGCCGACCCGGGTGGCGACCAGGCCCTGGACCCCGCGGTCCGCGTCCGGAGCCGGGTTGCCGTACCGCTCCAGCGCCGTACTGGCCGGAATCACCATGCCCAGCAGGGCAGCCGGCTGGCGGCGGACGTCCGAGTAGATCCCGATCACCGTGTACGGGACGTGGTCGATGAAGACGGCCGGCTGGGCGTCCAGCCGGCTCACCCCGAGGCGCTTGGCGGCGGCCTCGCTGAGCAGGACCACCGGCTGCGCCGTCCGCTGCACGAAGTCGTCCATGGTGACTCCGGCGGACAGGGTCGGCTCCATCGCGGCGACCGCACCCGGGGTGGCCGCGAGCAGGGAGAGCCCGGTGCCCTCGCCGGGGCCGTCCGGCTGGCGGGAGACCACCGGGGAGCCGGGCACCGGCCACCAGACGCCGCCGGCCCGCACGCCGTCGATCGCGGACATCCGGCGGTCGGTGTCGGCGGGGAAGTCGCTCGACGGGTTGGTGCCGGGGGCGAGGCCATCGGTGCTCGGGCGGTCGGTCACGGTGACGGTGGTGGCCTTGGTCAGGCTGAACCGCTCGCCGATCTGGCCGGTAGCGGTCGCGGTCAGGCCGAGCACGGCGACGAAGGCGCCGATTCCCAGGACCGTACCGAGCATGGTCAGCACCGAGCGGCCGGGGCGCTGCAGGACGCCGGAGAGCGCCTCGGCGAGCAGGTCGCGGGGGCTGAAGCGGGAGGGCGGCTCGGGAAGCACGCTGCGGCGGCGGCTCACCGGGCGCCTCCCGCCGCCCGGACGGCTTCGGCCTCGCTGAGCACGCCGTCGCGGATGGTCACCCGGCGCTCGGCGCGGGCGGCCACGGACGGGTCGTGGGTGATCACCACCAGGGTGAAGCCCTGCGCATGCAGCGCGTCGAACTGTGCCAGCACCGCCTCGGCGTTGGCCGAGTCCAGGTTGCCGGTCGGCTCGTCGCACAGCAGCAGGCTGGGCCGGTTCACCAGCGCCCGGGCGATCGCCACCCGCTGGCGCTCGCCGCCGGACATGGTGCCCGGCAGCGCGTCCGTGCGGTGGCCGAGGCCGACCAGGTGCAGCGCCTCCAGGGCGGCGGCGTGGCGAGCGCGGCGCGGGGAGCGGTTGTAGACCTGCGCGAGGACGACGTTCTCCTCGGCGGTGCGGTGCGGGAGCAGGTGGAAGGACTGGAAGACGAAGCCGATCCGGCGCCCGCGCAGGGTCGAGCGGTCCCGGTCGCGCAGGCTGCCGGTGTCGATGCCGTCCAGTTCGTAGCGGCCGGTGGTGGGGGTGTCGAGCAGGCCGAGCAGGTGCAGCAGGGTGGACTTGCCGGAGCCGGACGGGCCGGTGACGGCCAGGTACTCGCCGCGGTGGACGGTCAGGTCGGTGGGGTGCAGCGCGACCACGGGCGGGCGGCCCGGGTGGGTGCGGCCGACGCCGGCCAGGGCGATGACGGGCGGCTCACCGCCGGGCCCGGTGGTGTCAGAGGGTTCGACGGTCACCGGCCGACCACCACCTGGTCGCCGACGCGCAGTTCGGCGCCCTCCGCCGGGGTCACGGCCACCATGCCGTCCGCGGTGACACCGGTGGTCACCGGGACGGTGGTGCGGTTACCGGCGGAGTCCACCCTGGTGACGGAGGTCCGGCCGGCCGCGTTGGTGGATATCGCGGCGACCGGGACCACGGTGACAGGGGCGCCCGCCTTGTCCTTGAGGACGGTCAGACGGACGTTCTTGCCGCTCATCGCCGCAGGCAGGGGGTTGGCCGGGGTGATGGTGAGCGGGATGTAGCTCTGGCCGCCCGGCCCGTTGCCCGGCGCCCCGGCGGCCGGGGCACCAGCCTGGCCACCGGGGGCTCCGGTACCAGCGCCGCCGCCGGAACCGCCGCCGGACGCACCGCCCAGGGTGACCACCTTGCCAGCCGGGGGAGCGGTGGTCGGGGCGCCGACCTCGGCGATGGTGCCGGGGACGGTGGTGTTGGTGTCCTCGGCGAGGATCGCGACGGCCATGCCCGGCTTGACGCCCGCCGCCTGGGTGGGCGTCAGCTGGCCGGTGACGGCCAGGCCGCCGCTGGTGAGCGACAGCAGGGTGCCGGAGGCAGGCGAGCCGACTGTGCCGTTGACGGCGGTGACGGTGGCCGGGAGGGTCGGCACGAACAGGACGTGGGCGGCCGGGACCATCGGGCCGTTCACCGCCCGGGCCTTGGCCAGGGCGGCCTGGTCAGCGGTCAACTGCTTCCGGGCATTGGCCAGTTGCTGATCGAGGTCGCCGGTCGCGGCGGGAGCCTGGCCCTGGCCCTGGCCCTGGCCCTGGCCCTGGGTCTGCCCCTGGCCCTGGGTCTGCGGCGCGGTCTGCTGGGGGGCCTGGGGCTGGTTCCCGGCGTTCTTCTTCTGCGCGGTGAGGCTCTCCACCGTCTGCCGGTCGGTGTCCACCGCCTTCTGCGCGGCGTCCACCGCCTGCTGGGTGGTGGCGCCGGTGGTCGGCACCGGGTAGCCGAGCTTGCGGTAGAACTCCGCCACCGCGGCGGCAGTGCCGGGCCCGTAGGAGCCCGTCTCGTCGTCGCCGGTCGAGTCCCCCAACCCGGCCAGGGCGGCCTGGAGTTCGGAAACGTCGGGGCCGGTGCTGCCGGGCTTGAGGTCGCGGTACGCGGGCACCGGTCCGGGTAAGGCGAACAGCGGCTGCCCAGACACCTCGGCGAGCAACTGCCCGGCCGCGACGGCGTCCCCCTGCTTCACGGCCAGCTTGGAGACGAACAGTTGGGTGATCTCCGCCGAGGCGGCGACAGGGACGACGTTGTACTGCGCGGGCGGGTACACCACCGCGCGGGCCGTGATCGAGGGCGTCAGCACCTGGCTGACCACCGGCACGGTGAGCAGACTGTTCGGCGGCGGCGCGGTCTGCGCGGCCCGCTCCGCCGGGGACTTCACCAGCGTAGCCGCCCCCACCCCACCCACTGCCACCAGCGCGGCGGCCAGCGCCACCCCCAGCAGCACCCGCCTGCGCCGCGCCGCCCGCGACCGGGCAGGCGGGGGTGACAGAAGAGGCTGGGCAATGCCGTCGTCAGCGCTCATCGTCGTCGTGGTCAATGGTGCCTCCTCCTTGACGGTGCCCTTGGGAAGAGCATGACCTATCGGATGTCGTTGAGACGCAAGGGGGTTGGAGGCGATCGTCTGACAACGCGGCCAAGTTGGTACCGCAGTTTCACGGGAGCCACCCCTGGTCTGCCTTCAGCACTCCGACAGCACCTCGCTCCGTGTCACCAGCCAGCGGCCATCCCTGGGCGCGAGGGTGTAACTCGCCAGTTGTTTCGGACGGTTCGTCAATTGGCCGGGCTGAACTCTTCCGCTCCGCGCCTCGTACTGGATCCACTTGCCAACGTCGACGCAGTCCACCAGGGTCGCCAACTTCCCGTCCACCGTGATGCTCCGGATCCGGTGATCGACGGACCCCTTGGCCACGAGCCCAGCGCCAGTCAGTGCGCCTAGGTTCGCACGCAGGATCTCCAGTTGCTCACCCGCCGCGTGGCCGGCCAGTGCCGAGCCGTCACCGGACTCATTGGCCACCAGCATCGCCTTCCAGTAGTCACTGTAGTCCTGCTGGACGCGCAGTCGTTCACCTGTGAATGCCTCACTGCTCTCGCTACTCGACCGGTTCGCGGCGAGCGTGCCAACGAATCCGACGACGGCGAGGAGGGCCAGGACGAGCAGCAGGAGCCAACCACGGCGACGGCCGCCGGCCACCGCCGTCATGCCTGGCCCAGCAGCTTCTTGGCCGCGGCGATCCGCTGCTGGGAGATTTCCCTGTCTGCTTGGAGCGCCTGCTCGTTCCTGCCGATATACACCTGCTGGTAGGTGGTCAGCACGGCATTCCAGGTGGCCAGCAGCTTCACCTGCTCTTTGCAGTTCATGTCGGCGACCGCTGTGTCCCGCTCCTCCTGTGACACCTGCTCCGGCCAGGCCGCCGAACTCGCCTGTACCGGATTCGCGTAGTTGTAACCCAGCTTGGTCATGCAGCTCTGCCAGTCCGCGAGCGAGGCGCGGACTCGGCTGTCGACGGCGGCGTGGTCGTACGCCTTGGCACGGAGGGTGCCGACCAAGTCCGAGGCGGTGTTCTTGATGCCCTCCGCCTGGAGCCGCCGTTCGAACTCTCCCATGCAGCCCCGGTCTGCCTTGGGATCGGCGGCACTGGCCTTGGTCCCGCGATCCCCCATCAGGGCCTTCTGGTATTCGGGGCCCTGCCCGGACGGATTCCCCGTACCGGAGGTGCCGTTGCCTCCTGGCCTGGGCGGCCGGTGGTACCCGGTCTGCTGCGCAGCGGAGACGGAGAGCAGGCCCAGAAGCGAGGTGTCGATGGGAGTCGGCGGGGGAGGTGTCGACGCCGGCCCAGGGTCGTAGTCGAACCCCTTGGCGGTCATGCAGGTCCGGGTGGCCTGGCCCATGGCCCGGAAGATCAGCGCGGACTCCTCGGCCCCTACCGAGTAGCCGTCCAGCGGATGGGTTACCGGCGAGCCGTCTGCCGGGTCCGCGCCGATCTGCGGGACCACGGGCTCGCCCACGATGTCGGAATCACCGCCCGCCTTCGTGTCTTTGCTGCAGCCTGCGGCGAGCACTGCTAAAGCCACTACAGAGATGACCACTTGAGCCCTGTTCATCCGCATTCAACACGCCACCTTCATGTCCGACGTCGCCTGTCGACGCAAGCCTCGCACCGTCGTGGGGGGGGGGGGGCCCGCGGGGGGCGGGGGGGGGGCCCCGACGACGGCGGTCTCGGCGGCTCGCCGGCC
>NZ_JBHWIO010000033.1:53749-72112 GCF_042732075.1 Kitasatospora sp. NPDC059812 | reverse complement strand
TCTCCCCCCGAACAACCCCACTCCCTCTCCGCGCCGGCGGCCGGGCTCCCCCGTCGCGCCGCCGGGGGGCGCGGCGGGGGGGCCGGCGCCCCCCCACCACAAGTCTCCCCGACTACGAACAGGGGGGAACCACGCCGCTCCACCAGAGGTAGTTCTGGGCGCTGTATGCGTCACCGAAGTAGCTGCCGTCGGCCAGGTAGTGGTCCAGGTGGTTCCACTTGGGGTCGCCGTTGACGGTCTGCCCGAAGCCCCAGCACAACATGTTTGCCTTCTGGTCCGCGTAGCCGCGGCCCTTCAGGTTGCAGCTCTGCGACGCGCAGCTCCGAAGACCCACTCCACCGTCTCGGGTGTCGTAGCCGCCCCAGGCCTCCGCTTGGGCCGTCCCGTTTCCGATACCAACTGCCGCGAGGCCCAACATCGCTGTGGCCACAGCGGTTGCCATCCTTCGCATGATCCCTCCCTAGCTCTCACCTTGGCTCCCGCTCATCGGCAGGGGCCCTCAAGGGCAAACATGTGCGGGCAAGCCCGCCGAATAGCATGCATGTTCGCTCACGGTGAGAATGGCGCCACATCGAGATCAAGTACAGCGAGAATTTGCACCATGCGATGCCAACAAGCCGACATCGAAGGGCAATTCGATGGCCATTCGATGACAGATCGAATCGGGGTGAAGTTGCTTACGGATCACATCGAGTACAGATGATCGAAATCCATACCAAACCGATCAATCGCGCTGTTCGACGCCCCACGCGAGCGTCTGCGATGAGCTCGCGGCCCGGCAGGACCTCCCCTCCGAGCGCCTCACAGGCCATGGAAAAGTCCGGCACGGAATGGCGCATTACCGATGTGTCGGCGCTTCGAGGTGATGGCGATGGGAGAGCAAGCGAGACCCCGGTCCTGGCGGGACGCGCCGGACCTGACGGCCAGGCGTGTCGGTGGAAGCGAGACGTCCGGCAGCAACAGTGAAGGAGTAGAGACTGCATGCGGGCTGTGTCATTGCCACCCCCTGGAAACGGGCTTCAAGTTCGGATGACCGAAATATGACGCTTTAATGCTTGGTCGATACTTGGTTTTATGGGATCTAAGTCGGAAAGCGTCCCCAATGTGGCTGCTTCGAGTGAGCCGCAGGGTTCCCGGGACCTGCTCGCAGGTGAAGCAGCCGAATGCGCGGTGACCATCACGACCAGCAGCAGCCCGAGGGTGTCCATCACGATGTGCCTCTTGCGGCCGTTCATCTTCTTCCCGCCATCGCATCCCCGGCTCGCGCTCGGAACCGAGGAGGCGGCCGGTCGTGGAACTCGGCGACCAGGCCGCAGTCCCGCCACCGTCGGAAGAAGGCTTAGACGCGGTCCCACGCGGGAAAGTCCTCCGGCATCGCCCGCCAGGTGATGCCGCCCGCACGCACTCGGGCCGGCCTGAGCACCTGCGTCGATCCCCTTGTCGTGTCTTCGCAGGTCAGCACGTGATGGGTGAACGAGGATTGACCGACGTCACCAGCGTCCCCAGCCGGATCCGCTCGGTGGCGGTCGCCGCAGCCGTCAGCGTGGGGACCGAGCCGAACCACGGCTCGTCCCGGAAGCTCCGCCAGGACAGGTGGTCATAGGTGTAGGCGGCGTGGAAGCCGAGCTCCTCGGCCCGCCGCCAGATCTTCTGCCCCTCGCTCCACCGGTGGATGGGGAGGATCACGGTACTCAAGCGCATGCCGTCGACCCTACGTGTTCACTCCGGCAGGTGAGGTTTCGAGCGACCCCCGGCTAGAGCGCCTTCACGGCCGCTACCGTGGCGCCGTGGGTGCATCGGGCAGGGCGGGGCCGATCTTTGGACCATGATCGATGAGGGCCACCGTCGGTGCCTACGGCGAGAGCCGAGCAACTCACACATCACTTCGGATCACTTCGGAACCGGCTTGTGGGGAGAGCAGGACATGGCGATCGCCGTTCGGGGCGCGGATCACGGCGAGCGCGCGCTCACCGACCTCATCGAGCGCTGTGCCGAGTTGAAGGGGGAGCTGGTCGCCTTCGCGCAAGGTGCGCGCTTCGACCGGTGGTTGACGCCCATTCTGTTGGAGGCCGCCGGGCCGGAGCGGCTGCTGGACGAGGATGAGGCGGTCCGGATCACCGACCACTTCATCCTGCGCTTCCGCCTGCCGGACGGTTCGACGGTGGTGGACCGGTTCGTCGGTGGGCGGCGGGACTTGGGCGAGATCGACCGGGAGATGCTGCTCGGCTGGCGGGACCCGGTCGAGGGGATCTTCGAGATCCGCCGCAAGGACGGGGATGCCCTCGTCCTGCTGAACCTGGTCGACGACCTGGAGTACCGCACCTACTCGAACGCCGGACGGGCTGCTTTCCGCGGAGTGACGAGGGGAGGGTTCCTCCACACCTGCCTGGTGCCGGTCTTCTCGGCCGACGGGACGTGGCTGGTCTCCGGGGCGATGTCGTACTACCCCAAGTCCAGCGCCACCGAGATCGCCCGGGCCGCAATCCAACTGGCCACCAGCCACCCCGAACTGGTCTTCCGCAACCCCGAGAAGATCGAGCAGGGATGGGAGTCGATGCGGAAGGACCGGGCCGCGTTCGTCGAGTTCTTCGGCAGCGACGAACTGGTCCTTCCGCCCGCCGAAGCCGAGGAACGGCTCAACGCCTACTACCGGCACCGGCGGGAGGACACCGCCGCCGAGCATCCCGACCGCGCCCGGGGCAGGCGGCTCCCAGGCCTCGACTTCCCGGCTTTCGAGCTGCCGCGGGACCTTGCGGATGCGGACACCGTCGGAGTCATCTACGACGAGGTCGACGGACTCAACTTCTACGCGGGCTACGGGCTGTTGCGGGACCTCTTCGCCGACCCTTCCCGCACGGGCCGTAAACCGCACCAGGACCTGCTGCGCACATTCCTGCGCGAGGAGTCGATCACGCCACTGCCGATCCGCCGACTGGCCGCCGCCCACCCGGAGGCGGCCGACTCGGTGTTCCGGAAGCTGCTGCGGAAGCCCGGGTTCACCTGGAGCGAGCACGGAGAGGCCTTGCTGCGCCGCCGCAAGCCCTGGTACTACGCGCAGGAGCCCCGCCCCGGCGTCTCCGTCATCGGCGAGCGCCTCGGCGAACTGGCCGCCGGCGGGCGACGGCAGAGGTTCACCAGCGCACGGCGCGTGCCGGGCCAATCCCATCGCCCGTAGCCGCGAACTCCGTGGCCGCCGTCGTCAGAAGTCCGCTGAAGGGCGGCCGGTCAGAGCTGGCGGACGATGGGGAGGGTGTCCGTGCCGCGTTGGCGGGCGGCGCGGCGGGCGAGGCCGGGGGAGTTGCCGGTGCCGAGGATCTGGCCGTCGGCGATCGCGATCCAGGTGCCCGGTGCCAGTCCGGTGGGCGGGGTGAGGGACAGGGCCGACGTCAGGGCGGGGTCCGGTTGGAGGCGGTCGGGGTGTGGGGTCGGCGAGTCGGTGCCGGCGCGCCAGCGGGCCGTCGTCCGCTCGCCGCCCAGTCGGCGTGACCACAGCACGTGCTGCACCACGATCAGGGGGCCGAGCACGGTCAGCAGGGGGAAGCCCGCGGTCAGCGCGCCCAGGGCGAACAGCGCGCTGACCGCGCTGGTCACGACCACGCCGGCGGCTGCCGCCAGCAACGCGGCCGTCCGTCCGAACGCCTTGGCGGCGACCAGCGGGAACAGTACGAGGAGCAGCAGGTCGCCGAGGCCCACGGCGACCGGCGGGCTGCCGCCCGTCAGGACGAGCATCGGGGCGAACGGCCGTCCCTGGACCTGGGTGACGAAGTTCGCGGTGACCTGCGTCAGGGTGGTCGCCACCAGGTCGTAGCAGGACAGGACGGCGGCCAGGCCGGCCGCGTGCGCCGATCGCATTCCGCTCTGCGTCCACAGGTTGGCCACGCCCACCACCGCGACGGCGAGCATCACGTCGGTGCAGGCGCGCACCGCGGCGGGGTGGCCGCTGCACGCCGCCGTGGCGCCGGCGGCCACGAGTGCGAGGCCCCAGGCCCAGCGGCCGGAGCAGACCGGTGCCAGGGTGAACTGCACCGCCAGGCAGAGCACCAGGCCGAACAGCGCCGAGACGACCACGCCCGGCAGCTTGAGGTAGAGCAGCGGGGCCAGCACGACGCCGACGCACAGGACGGCGATGTCGCCGGAGGTGTAGACGCCCACCGGAGGCCTGGGCATCCGCACGCGGACCAGGTACCCCCCGGCCGCGGCCATCAGCAGGGCCACGCAGCAGCTCAGGGCGACGAGGGGGATCGCGTTCATGCGCCGCTCCCGGCCCGGACGCCGACCGGACGGGCCGACTCGAAGGTGTGTTCCCGCAGGTCCGCGCGGACCGGGCTGGACGGCGGCAGTTTCGACCGGTCGTCGTGGAGCACGATGCCGGCCAGCGGCAGCCCCGCCGCCGACGCCCCCTGTTCGAGCCTGCGGTGCAGTGTCGCCGCGGGCAGCGCACGGACCAGGAGGTGCAGCAGCGCACCGCCGTCCGGCTCCTCGGTCAGCGTGTACCTGGCCGGCAGCGGCACGTCCGGCTCCCCCTCGACCAGGTCGAGGACGTCCCTGGTCGGCACGGAGGCGCTAAGCGGCCCCGACCAGCGGCCCAGGACGGCGGACGTGGCCGGCAGGTGCGCCCACTCGCACCCGGCCTCGCCGACGGGCAGCCGGACCAGGTCGCCGGTGGCGTACCGCAGCAGCAGGGTGCACTCCCGGTAGGGCACGAAGGGGGTGTGCACCAGCATCCCGACCTCCCCCGGCGCGGTCGGCTCCCAGGTCTGCGGGTCGAGCACCTCCAGGTGCCCGAACTCGGTGGTGTGGTGCAGATGCCCCTGGGAGCACGGCGTGCCGCCCGAGGGGAGCGTCTCCGTCATCAGGTAGGACGTGGACACCGGTGCGCCGAACGCCGCTTCGGCCCGCTCCCGCAGGGGGGCCGACAGCACCTCGCCGCCCACCCCGATGCTCTCCAGCCCGAAGTCCGCGGACCGCCACCCGCCCTGCTCGGCCTCCTGCACGAGCGCGGAGAGGTACGACGCGGAGGCGGTGAGGTGGGTGATCTGCGGGGCCTTGCCGGGCAGGCCGAGCGGTGCGGCGAGGCGGTCCAGGGCGAGCGCGGGGTCGATCGTCCCGAACTGGACGAACGAGGCGCCGACCCGGGTGGTGGACTCCTCGGCGACGACCAGCGGCAGGGTGGCCCTGGAGCAGCCCGCGTACGCCACGGTGTGCCGGGGGCGCAGCCCGAGGGTCAGGGCCGCCGAGATGGTGCTGAGGGCGATCGTCGTCTCCAACTCGGCCCGGGAGTACCAGACCGCGGTCGGGGTGCCGCTGGTGCCGGTGGTCAGCGCCATCAGGGCGGGCGCGGCGGCGGCGGAGACGAACGCGGCGGGCAGGCCGCGCAGGGCCGCCTTCGGGGTGACGGGCACCCGCGACCAGGTCTCCGTGTCGAGCGTGTCGGGGTCGATCCCGAGGTCGTCGAAGGTCCGCCGGTAGTAGGCCGTGTGGCGGACGGCGGCGCGCGCGGTGGCCCGCAGGCTCCGCCGGGTGACCGTGCGCCGCACCGACGGGTCGACCTGCCCGGCCTGCCCCGGCAGCAGTGCCGAGTCCGCGCCCGGCTCGCCGAACTCGGCGAGCGTGCGGACCATGTCGTCGGCGATCCGTCCGAGGTCCTGGGGCCGGATCCTGCGGTTGAGCAGGATCGATGCACCGTACCGGAGTTGACTCACCGCAGTGCCGAACACGAGACCTCCTGGAACCTGGGCCGGGGATGCTCACCCCGGCCCAGGCCGGGACGACTCGGTCAGGCCATGTGCGCGAACATGGCGGCGGTCAGGGTGCTCAGGGCGTACTTGAAGTAGTGCTTGACCATGTCAAGACCTCCTGGTGGGGCTGGCCGGCGCGGCCGAGCACGCCCCGATGGCGTGCTCCGGTGCCGGCGGGTGGGGAGTGCAGTTTAGGGAATCGAACAATGCGCGACCAGAGGTGAGACGGCATCAAATTCCGTGCCACGAAAGGGCGGTGGCGCAGCTCGGCCGGGCAGGGCCTACGGGTGCGGGCGGGTGCGCTGGGCCGGGAGGCGGGGCTCGGGGGCGCGGCGGGCGATCTCGGCGAGGGTGTGGAAGAGGACGTCGCCGAGCAGGACCGGCTCGCGGGAGGCGTCCGGGGAAACGTCCGGGGAAGCGCCCGAGGAGGCGTCCGGGGAGGCGGCGGGCGGGATGGTCGGGGGAGGCTCGTCTCGGAGCTGGCGAGTGGGCATGGCTCTTCCTGCCGACGGGGTGGCCGTGCACACTCCTGCCCGTCGCGCCCCGGGGACACCCCGGCCGCCGGGCGAATAGGCCGGAAACGGCGCCTCGGGGGCCGAAAGCCACAGGTCCGGCGGGTCGGCGGCGCCGTCCTGCGGGTCCGCGACGAGGTCCGTCCTCGCCGGTGACCGGTGTGGCACCGATGGGCGAAGATGGACCGGTGACCGAAGCCCGTACCGCCCCCCGCCTCATCGCCACCGACCTGGACGGCACCCTGCTGTGCGCCGGCGGCACCGTCAGCGAACGCACCGCCGCGGCCCTGGCGGCCGCGGAGGCGGCCGGGGTGCAGGTGGTGTTCGTCACCGGGCGGCCGCCGCGCTGGATGCAGCAGGTGAGCGCGCACATCGGCGGCCACGGGGTGGCGATCTGCTCGAACGGCGGCGCGGTGGTGGACGTGCGGCGCGGTGAGCTGCTGGAGTCGTTCCCGCTGCCGGTGGAGACGACCCTGGCGGTGGTCGAGGTGCTGCGCGCCAAGCTGCCCGGCACCGCGTTCGCCTTCGAGTACCCGGACGGGTGGGCCCGCGAGCCCGAGTACGCGGTGCCGATGTGGGGTGACGACCTGGAGCACGCGGTCGGCCCGGCGGAGAAGCTGCTGAGCGCCGGCGGGCCGGTCCGGGGCCTGTTCAAGCTGCTGGCCAAGCACCCCGACCTCGACCCGGACACGTTCCTCACCCAGGCCCGGGAGGCCGCCGGGCAGCTGGCCGAGATCACCCGCTCGGCGCCGATCCCGCTGCTGGAGATCAGCGCGCCCGGCGTCACCAAGGCCAGCACGCTGGCCCGTTGGTGCGCCGGGCACGGGATCGACCGGAGCGAGGTGGTGGCCTTCGGCGACATGCCGAACGACCTGGAGATGCTGGACTGGGCCGGCACCGCGTACGCCGTCGCCAACGCGCACCCGCAGGTGCTGGCGGCGGTGCCGCTGCACACCGTGAGCAACGAGCAGGACGGCGTCGCGGCGGTGCTGGAGGAGCTGCTGCGGTTCCCCTAGCTCCCCTGGCTCCCCTGGCTCCCCTAGGACGTATCGCCCGGGCCTAGCCGAAGCGGCCGTTCACGTAGTCGGAGGTCCGCTGGTCGCGCGGGTTGCCGAAGACCTGCGCGGTCGGCCCGGCCTCCACGATCCGGCCCGGGGTGTCGTGGGTGGCCAGGAAGAAGGCGCAGGTCTGCGAGACGCGCTGGGCCTGCTGCATGTTGTGGGTGACGATCACGATGGTGAGCCGCCCGCGCAGTTCGGCGATGGTCTCCTCGACCCGTCGGGTGGAGGTCGGGTCGAGCGCGGAGCACGGCTCGTCCATCAGCAGGATGTCCGGCGAGACCGCCAACGACCGTGCGATGCACAGGCGTTGCTGCTGCCCGCCGGAGAGTGAGCCGCCCGGGGTGTGCAGCCGGCTGGAGACCTCGTCCCAGAGCCCGGCGCGGCGCAGGCTGGTCTCCACCAGGTCCCGGCGCTCCTCCTTGGAGACCTTGATCCCGGCCAGCTTCAGGCCGCTGGCGACGTTGTCCTGGATGGACATCGCCGGGAACGGGTTGGGCCGCTGGAACACCATGCCGATCCGGCGTCGTACCTCGGCGGGGCGCCGACCGGGACGGTAGACGTCGTCGCCCTCCAGCAGCACCTCGCCGGAGAGCGCGGCGCCGCGCACCATCTCGTGCATCCGGTTGAGGATCCGCAGGTAGGTGGACTTGCCGCAGCCGGACGGGCCGATCAGCGCGGTGACCTCGCCGGCCGGCATCGCCAGCGAGACCCGCTCCAGCACCTTGCGGGCGCCGAACCAGGCGGAGACCTCCCTGGTCTCCAGCCCGGCCAGCGGCTCGCCGCCGGGGTGCGGGGCCGGCGGCAGCGGCGGGAGGGTGAGGGTGTCGGCGGCCGGGTCGGTCGCCGGGGCGTCGACCGTCCCCAGGCCGGTGGTCGGGGTGTCGGTCATCGGTGCATCCGTCATCGGTACGGCCTTCCGGGCGCGCTTCAGTAGAGGTTGGGCAGCAGGGCGGCGGCGTTCTCGTAGACCGCCCAGAGCAGTGCGCCGAGCACCGGCGCGAGGCTCAGGTAGGCCGCCGAGGCCCGCCAGTACCGGGCCAGCAGGAGCGCGCCGAGCACCACGCCCAGCAGTCCGAGCGACCACAGTTGCAGCGTGGCCAGCGCGCCCTTGTCGGCGGCCAGCGCCTTGTCGTACGGGACGGTCCGGGGCCGGCCGCCGGGGTTCTGCTGGGGGTCGCCGTCCAGCCGGGCTCCGACCATCACGGTCGAGCCGGGGATCCAGTCCGAGTCCCCGGTGACCAGGACGAGCCGGTTGCGGGCCGGGTCGGTGATCGGGTGGTCGCCGTCGCCGTACACGTTGACGGTGTAGGTGAACTTGCCCTGCCCGGTGGTGGCCTCGATCTTGTCGCCGACCCGGAGCCCGGACAGTTGCGCGAAGGGCGCGCCGAAGGTGGCGCCGCGGCCGAACAGCACCGCGACGCCGCCCTGGCCGGGCAGGGCGGTGTCCCGGCGGTGGCCGGGCCCGCGCATGAGGTCCCGGCCGGTGGTGCCCTCGACCACGACGGCCTGGTGCAGGCCGATCGCCGGGATGTCCAGCAGGGCCACCGGGGCGCCGTCGGCGGCGGCCCCGGTGGGGGCGACGGCCCGGGCGAGCTGGTCCCGGAAGGTCTTGTACGCGGTGGACTGGAAGTGCCGTTCCTGGACGTGCGAGAGCGTGAACAGGTAGCCGACGAAGCCCAGCACCAGCGCGGCCAGCAGGCTGGCCACCCGGGCGCCCTGGAGGAGGCGGCGCCGCGAAGGGGCGGCGGCGGGCCCGGCCGCGGGGGTCGCGGCGGGTGGGCCCGCGGGCGTGGCCGGCCGCACGGGGGCGGCCGGCTTCTCCAGCACCGGGGCGGTCACGAGGCGCCGTCCGAGGACTTGCGCCGCCGCAGCAGCCGCCGGCCGAGCAGCGGCGGGACGAGCACCACGGCGAGCAGTTCGAGGGCGGTGAGCGTGCTCAGCGTCCAGTCCTCGGGCTTGCCGGCCACCTCGACCACGTTCGCCGCGACTTCGGTGCTGCCGCCGCGGCCGCGGGCGACGACCTGGCCGGTCTGCGGATCGACGACGTCCTCGGTGCCCGGGTCGCCCGGCGCGGCGCCGGCCGCGTTCGGGTCCGTGCCGGCCGCGCCGTCGGCAGCTGCGCCGCCGTCCCCGGTGCCGCCGGTGCCCGCGCCGCCACCGCCCGTACCGCCACCGGTACCGCCGGTGCCGCCGGACCCACCTGTGGCCGTGCCGTTGCCGGTCCGGCCCGAACCGCCGGCGGCCGTGCCTCCGGCGCCCCCGGTGCCGCCCGTGCCGCCCGTGCCGCCGGTCCCGCCGGCCGCGCCGCCGCCGGTGCCGCCCGAACTACCCGCGCCCGAACCGGTCTTGACCGGCTGGCCGTCCTGCATGGTGCAGTCCAGCGGAGCGCCCTGCTTGTCGCAGGGGCTGGGCTGCGGCGCGTTCTTGAGGACGGTCAGCTCACCGGCCGAGTTGAAGGTCGGGTTCGCGCAGTTGGAGAGGGTGTCCGGGTCGACGGGGCTGGCGTTGCCCGGGATGCTCTTGGTCTGCAGCAGCCCGCCCTTGACCAGGTTGCGCGGGATCGGCGAGTAGCCGAGGCCGTCCGCCTCGCCCTGGCCCTCGCACAGCACGTAGGCGAGGAAGCGGCTGAGGGCACCGCCCTTGTCGTTGTTGAAGCGGGGCGGCGGCTTGAGCTCCGCTCCGGCGCGCGGCACGATCACGTAGCTGTAGCTGGAGATCGGGTAGGCGCGGGGGTCGTCCATCGTGTAGACGCCGTCGAGGTTCTGCTGGAGGTAGTTCGGGTCGGTCGCCGGGGTGTTGTCGTCGACGCCGCGGATCTTCGCCGCGGTGAGCGCGACCGCCACGTTGGAGGCCGTCGGCAGGGAGTAGTAGCCGGCCTTGTTGAGCACCTTCACGACCGGCCAGTTGCTGCGCTTGGCGAAGGCGTACTCGTCGTAGCCGATGGTGCCCTGGCCGATCGAGGACTTGATGTAGCCCGCGACGATGTCGGAGCCGTTCTGCGCGGTCATCCGGCCGGACGGCGGGTAGAACTCGGTGTAGTCGCCGCAGGTGGTGCCGTTGACGGACTTGCAGTAGTCGTCCCACTGGGCCTGGTAGCTGTGCTCCATCCAACGGGTGAACTGCGCGGTGGCGCCGGAACCGTCCGAGCGGACCACCGGGGTGATCGGCATGCTCTGCAGCGGCTTGCCGTAGTCGGCGGTGATCTTCGGGTCGTTCCAGTTGGTGATCTTGTTGGTGAAGATGTCCACGATGGTCTGCGGGGAGAGTCGCAGGTCGCGGACCTGCTTGCCGCCGACCTGCAGGTTGTACATGAAGGTGGTGCCGCCCGCGGTGATCGGCACGTACGAGAAGCCGTAGACCGGGTTCTCCCGGCCGCCCTGGCCGCCGGTGCGGGCCGATTCGCTGAGGCCGGTGTCATCCCCGCTGCGGAACGGCACGTCCGAGGCGGTGAAGTCGGTCTGCCCGTTGCTCCAGGCCGTGCGGCCGGCGGCCGAGCCGACCGGGTTGAAGTTGATCTGGATGCCCTGCGGCCCGACGTCCTGGCGCCACTGGTCGATCGCCGGACCGGACCAGCTGGAGCCCTGGGCGCTCAGCGCGACCGACGCCGCGAACGCCGCCCCCTGCCCGAGCAGCAGTGAGGCCGCGGCGAGCGACAGGGACAGCAGCACGGCCAGGGTGCGGGCCACGGGGCGGCTTGCGGCCTCCCACGACATGGGAACTCCTCTGGTACGGAGGGTGGTTGGGCGGGACATCAGCGCTTCTCCGGCTGGATGGCGTACGGGCGGGCGACGGCGGCCGCGGCGGCCGCCTCGAGACGACGGGCGTCCCGGTTGATCCGGCGCTTCTGACCCCTCGTCAACTGGCCGGGCCGACGGCCGCCGAGCACCCGGGCGGTGACGAACAGGACCAGCACCACGGCCATCAGGGTCAGCCCCGCGGCGAAGGCCCGCGCGACCATCTCGGGGTAGGGCTGCTTGACGTAGTTCCAGATGTAGAGCGGCAGCGACACCTGAGGCTCGGTGAACGGGTCGGCATTGAACTGCGCGGTGAAGCCCGAGGTCAGGAGCACCGGCGAGGTCTCGCCGACGCCGCGCGCCATGCCGAGCACCACCGCCGTCACCAGACCGGGCCGGGCGGTCGGCAGCACCACGTTCCACACCGTCCGCCACTGGCTGCCGCCGAGCGCGTACGAGGCCTCGCGCAGGGTGCCCGGCACCAGCCGGATGACCACCTCGGCGGCCCGGGTGACGATCGGCATCATCATCACGGTCAGCGCCAGCGAGGCCGCGAACCCGCTCTGCTCGAACCCGAGGGTGAGGATCACCACGCCGAGCACGAACAGGCCCGCGACGATCGACGGCAGCGCGGTCATCGCCTCGACCAGGGTCCGCACCGGACGGGCCATCCGGCCGCCGACCTCGGACATGAAGACCGCCGCGGCGATGCCCAGCGGCACCGCGAACAGCGTGGCCAGGCCCAGCTGTTCGAGCGAGCCGACGATCGCGTTGAGCGCACCGCCGGAGGTGATCGGGGAGAGCGCGGCCGTCCTCTCCATCGACTCGGTGAAGAAGTTCAGGTGCTGGGCCGCCTCGGAGCCTCGGACCACCAGATAGCCGATCTGGTCGACGATCAGCGCGAGCACCAGCAGTCCGGAGCTCCACGCGACCACCGACACCAGGCGCTCGCGCACCAGCAGCCTGCCCCACTGGAGCCGCCCGAGGGTGAAGTAGCCGGCCAGGAACAGCACGTACCAGCAGACCAGGAAGCCGAACGCGCCGCTGAACGGCAGGATCCGCTCGTAGCTCATCCAGTCCAGCGCCAGCGAGCCGACCAGCGAGCCGGCCACGGTGAGCACGTCCTCGCGGGTGACCCCGCCGAGCTTCACCCGCCGCTCCGGGCGCGGGAGTACGGGTGCGGGGGCGGGCGGCGCCTCGGCGGGCTCGGACGCGGCCACGGGTGGCAGGTCGAGCGTGGTCATCGGGTCGTCCCTTCAACGGGGTTGGTCATGTCGGCCGCCCTTCTCAGTCCGCGGTCGAGGCGCCGGAGCGCGACCGGTTGATCACGAAACCGGCCGCGACGTTGACCAGCAGGGTCAGTGCGAACAGCACCAGGCCGGCCGCCATCAGCGCGGAGAGCGACAGCGCGTCCGACTCGCCGAAGCGCAGCGCGATCAGCGCCGAGATCGAGTTGGCGCCGTTCTCGAGGATGTGTGTGATGGTCTTGAAGTTCGGCGAGATGATCAGCGCGACGGCGATCGTCTCCCCCATCGCCCGGCCGAAGCCCAGCATCACCGCGCCGATCACACCGCCCTTGCCGAACGGCAGCACCACCGCGCGCACCATCCCCCAGCGGGTCGAGCCGAGCGCGTACGCGCCCTCCCGCTCGCCCTGCGGGGCCTGGGAGAACACCTCCCGGCTGAGCGAGGTGACGATCGGGATGATCATCAGGGAGACCACGACGCCCGCGATGAAGGTGGACGAGGTGTAGGACGTCCCGATGTCGCCGGTGCGCACCTTGAGGAAGGGGATCGCGTCGCCGAGGTGGTTGGCCAGCCAGCGGACGAAGCCGATGATGCGCGGCTGGAGGAAGAACAGCCCCCACAGGCCGTAGATGATGCTGGGGATCGCCGCCATCAGGTCGATCAGCGAGACCAGCACCGAACGCAGCCGCACGGGCGCGTACTCGGCGATGAAGACCGCCGTGGTCAGCGCCACCGGGACGGCGATGGCCAGGGCGATCACGGCGATCAGCAGGCCGTTCGGCAGGACGGCGGCGATGCCGAAGTTGTGCGCGGCGGTCTGCCACTTCTGCTCGGTCAGGAACGACCAGCCCACCGCGCGCAGCGCGTCCGTGCCGCGCAGCAGCAGGAAGAACGCGATCAGCCCCATGATGGCGAAGACCGAGATCCCGGCGAGCCGCAGCACGCCGCGGAACACCCGGTCGCCGGGGGTGGCGGGGGCGGTGATGACGCGCGGGACGTCGGGGTCGGGCTGGCCGTCGGGGTGGCCTGGCGCCCCGGCGTACGGTGCCGCGGGCTCGGCGGCGGCTGTCATGGTCTGCTCTCCGTGCTCGGGTACGGGTGCCGGGGCGGTGCCCCGGCCTGGACGGCGGCCCGACGAAAGCGTCGAAGGCGGCTCGGTCGGCTGGTTCGTGGTCGTCGGTCGGTCGCCGGCGTTCCGGTCGGTCGCCGGTCGGTCGGTCGCCGGCGTTCCGGCCGCCGGTCGGTCCGGTCGCCGACGCGCGGGCGGCGCGGGTCGGGCTGCGGGCCTGGTCAGCGGGCCCGGGGCAGACGGCAACGGGACCGGGCGGACGAGTCGGCGGGGCCGGAACGGCGGCCCCGCCGAGTCGTCCGAGGTGCGCCGGCGTCAACCGGCGCGGGCGTCAACCGCGGGCGTCAGCGGCCCCAGCGGCGGCGACGCACCCGCGACCAGCCCTCGCGCAGCCCGGTCAGCGCCTTCTGCCCGGCCGGAGTGCCGCCCAGCAGCAGCGTCGCCGGTCCGCCGACCAGCAGCACCAGGCCGCCGATCAGCGCGATCGGGAGCAGCAGGCGGGCCATGCCGGAGCGGTCCGCCGCCGGCGTGCCGGCCGCGACGGGCGCCACGGTGATCGGCTTGCCGGACGCGGAGGGGGCGGCGGCGGCCTTCGCCCCGCCGGCCGTTGCGGCGGCCGGGACGGCGGCGGATCCGCCGGTGCTGGCCGTGCCGCCGGTCGTCCCGGTGGAACCGGTGGATCCGATGGAGCCGGTGCCGCCGGTGCCGCTGGTCCCGCCGGTCGTGCCGAAGGTGTTGCCGTCGGCCGAGGTGTCCCCGGTCCCGCCGGCCGCCGTGCCGCCGTCGCTCACGGGCGCGGGCGCGGTGCCGGGAGCGGCGCCGTCCGTGGAGCCCGATCCGCCCGCCGGGGTGCCGCCGGTGCCACCGGTCGTCCCCGGGTCGGGGGTGACGGGGGGCGGGTTCGGCGGCGCGGCCTGGTTGCCGGGCAGCTTGCCGTCCTGCGTCTCCACGTGCGAGGCGGCGTCCGCCGCCTGCGCGCGCTGGGCGTTGGTCAGGGCGAGGAAGCCCTGCGCCAGCCGGCCCGGCTCGGTGCCGTACACCTGGCCGCTGGTCGTCACCGTCTTCAGGAACTTGGTGATCGCCGCCGCCTTGGCGTCGGGCACACCCTTGGTCGGCACCATCGCGTACTGCACGCTGGTCAGCGGGTAGGCGAACTGGTCGTGGGCGTACGCCGTGTCGGCGACGCCGTACGGCAGTTGCTGGACACCCGTCGACGCGTCCACCGTCATGTCCGCCACCGCGGACTGGAAGCTGGACGTGCTGGGCGCAGCGAACCCGCCCGCCGGGTTGAGGAGTTGGGCCTCGGGGAGCGCGTAGGCCTTCGCCTGGCCGGCGTCCATGATCGAGAACAGCGTCCGGCTGCCCGGGTCCATCGGCGCGCACTGGTTGTGGCCGCCGTCGGGCTGGATGGTCGGATCGATGCAGGTCGGCTTGTTCTGCAGCAGCTTCCGCGCCACGTCACCGAGCCCCGTGGTGACCGGATTCCACTCGTACTCACGCCAGTTGCTGCGCGGCTGCGTCGTCGCCCCGACCAGCCCGGAGGAGTCCTGCCGGGCGAAGGAGTCGGTCGGGTAGCCGGAGAAGGCCGGCCGCAGGTAGTACGTGTCCACCCGCATGCCCCACGGGTCCGGCTCGCCGTCCAGGAAGCGCGCGGCGTCCGGGTCGGAGGCGATCCACGAGGTCAGCTGGTACACCAGGTCCGTCGTGCCGCCGACCACGATGGGGCTGGACTGCGAGACCGCGCAGGACGTCGGCCACTTCAGCCCGCTCTCCGGCGGCAGCGGGTTCAGCTTCAGGAACTCCTGGTCCCGGAAGATGCAGGTCGGGTTGCCCTTCACGGAGGCGATCACGCCTCCGGCGGGCGAGTACGACTGGGTGAGGAGCTTGGCCAGCAGCCGGGCGTTGAGCTTCATGTCCCTGATCTGCCGACCGGTCGACGGGTCGTCGACCACGAAGGCCACCGACACGCCAGAGGCCGACAACGGCGCGTAGACGTACGGGCGTTGCGGCGTCGACGTGTCCGGTCGGACCGTCAGGGCGACGTCCGTCGCTCCGCCGAGGAAGTCGGCCCGGGCCTGCGGCTCACCGCCGGCGGGAAGGTACTGGAAGGACAGCGGGTTGTCGCCCAGGCACAGGCCGGAACGCCACAGCTGCACGGCCCGGTTGGCCGCCTCCAGGCCCGCGGCACGGAACGCCGACGTCTGCGCCTCGCAGGCGGCCGGCGAGGGCGCGAAGGCCAGCGGCACCACGGCCCGGTTCTCCCAGGCGCACTGCTCGCCGCTCGACATGCCGTTGGCCGCGTCCTTGCCGAACACCTCGTCCGACGCGAGCTTGTATCCGGTGGTGAGATCGAGGGTGTGGTTCGTGCAGTCCACGGTCTGCTGCGGATTCGTCTGGCCGAGGCTGTCACCGCCGTAGTTGGCCTCCACCACCAGGGAACACGGGTGGGTGGCATCGCAGGCCAGGGTCGGGCTCTGCAGCCCCGTGTACAACTCGATGGTCGCGGCTCCCGAACCGTCCATACTGGTGGGGGAGATCACCATGTTGCTCGGGAAGTCCGGCGCAGGCACGTCGGTCTTCCGCTGCTGGAACCCGGCAGCCGGATCCAGCCCGTACATGGTGCTGCCGTAACAGTCGGTGACCTTTGGATCGGTGCCGCGGCACTCGTAGATCCGGACGGCGAAGAAGGAGTAGGCGTCGCCGGGCTTCACGATCGTCCTCGGCTGGCCGTTGCCGTCCGTGGTCGGGGTGAAGCCGCTCCAGGAGAGCTGGACCACCTGGTTGGTGAGGTCCTTCGACTGCGAGAGCGTGATGCTCCCCTGCTTGCCGTACGTCCCGGTGCTCGGATTCCAGAGCTTCGGCCCCTTCACCGTCACCGCGGACGACGCCGCCACCGCCTGTGGCACCGCCCCCAGGCCGATCGGCACCACCCCGAGGGCCACCACCACCGACCACACCATCGCGATCGCCGGCCATCGGCGACGCCACCACCCCGGATCCCTCCGGTCGGGTAGTCGGACTCTCATGGCGGGCACCTCCGTGCGAATCCGCGCCGCCCAGCACGCGGCGCAAGGGGGATCAGGCATGCGGACGACCGGACGGTTCCGGTACCTGACCATTGCGCCAGCCGGATATGGCCGGATCCGGTCGACAGGGTGTACGAGACCCCAACGCAGCACCCATGGAACGGAGTTGCGTCGTCCGAATGCGTACGGGCCCGCACCGGGGTGCGGGCCCGCAGATCACCCCGCGGTCATCGCGGGCCGGGGGTCAGCTGCCCGGGGTGAAGGACAGGGCGAGCGAGCCGACCGACTGGCCGCCGGTGAAGTACGTGGTGCCGAGGGCCTTGTCCAGGTACTGCGCGCCCTCCGCGTCCACCTGGAGGCTGGAAGCGGTGAGGCTCTGCGTGGTGCCGGTGCGGCCGACCTGGGTGTCGCCCAGCGGGTCCAGCAGCGCCACCGGGTTGGTGCCGCCGTCCGGGACGGCCGTGATCTTCCAGCTGCGGACGCCGAAGTCGAGCTGCTTGAAGACGACGCTCTTGCCGTTCGTGGCGTTGAAGAAGAGCAGGCTGCCGCCGAACTGCACGTCCCCGGAGAAGGACGGGATGTTGGCCGCTCCGCCGGTCACCGGGAAGGTCGCGGTGATGGCGTTGTTGGCGGCGGCCGCGGTGGCCGGCGTCAGCGGGACGACGACGATGCCCTTGAGCACCGACTTGGCCAGGAACGCGCCGTCGACGGTGATCACGGCGCTGCCGGTGGGCGCGGTGGCGGTGGTGTCGGCCACGGCCACACCGCCGACACCGGTGACCGCCAGGACGACGGCGGCACCGGTGGTGGCGAGGCGGATGCCGGTTCTTGCCATGCTGAACTCCTTGGGAGAGGTGGGATGGTGCGGGTGGAGCAGTGGTCAGCTGTGCGTGATGCTCCCGCAGGCGTGGGGCGGCAGCGGAAGGAAGCCGAACCCGGTGATGTCCGCGAGGGCGGTCGGATTGGTGCAGATCCAACCGTCGGCGCCGAAGACGGAGCGCAGTGCGGCACCGTGGGCGTCGGCGGCGTTCCAGTCGGAGCGGCGGAGCACGTGGTAGAGGGAGAGGACGTAGCTACCGCCGACGAAGTTCTTGTTGATGGCCTTCTTCGCGGTGTCGACCGGCGCGTCGCCGTTGACGTTGCGGATGGTCAGCGGGCCCTGCACATCCGAACCGCTGCCCCGGCCGTAGTACATCTGCCCGACGTAGTGCCCCACGGAGTAGGGGACCAGCGCGTCGGGGTCGTTCAACTGGGCGTCGCTGCCCTCGTTCTCCTGCACACCCTCGGTCACACAGAGGCCGAAGGCCGAGACGCCGATCTTCCACAGGAAGTTCGTGCGGAGGGCTGAGCCGGGCTGCGGCAGGAACGGCTTGATGGTGGTGCTGGGCAGGCTGGGGTCGATCTGGTCCCAGGTGGTGACGTTGCAGGTGTAGATGTCCTTGAGGTTCTGCGTGGTCAGGTTGGCCGGCGCGTTACCACCGGATTTGGCCGCCCAGGACACCGCGTCCGATGCGAACGCCACGAATTCGAAGGTGTTCGGGTCGGTCAGTGCCGGACCACGTGAGGAGCGGGCGAAGTCCACCGCGGTACTGGTGTTGTTCTTCAAGGCCTGGATGCCGGCGTCGGCCCCGTTCGGGCGGGCGATCGACGTGGCGCCGGTCTTGGTGGTGATCGGCGAGGTGCCGGTCGCGTCCCAGCTGTACAGGCGCGGCGTGGTGGTGTCGGTGCTCGGGATGGTGGCGTTGTAGTCCGCGGAGAGCTGGTTCATCACCAGCTGCGTGACGCCGTCCCCCACCCCCACGATGTCCCGTGCGGCCGGCAGCGACGTCGGATCGGCGGCCCCCGTGCCGCCGGTCGCGGTGACGACCGCAGTCGCCAGAGCGGCGGCGGCGAGCAGCTTCTTCGTCGTTCCACGCATGGTCCCGGGCCCCTTCGACGGCTCCTCCGATGGCCGGCGGCCACGGGCGCTGCGCCCG
>NZ_JBHWIO010000033.1:50526-53739 GCF_042732075.1 Kitasatospora sp. NPDC059812 | reverse complement strand
GGTGCGGGGTGGATCAGGAGTGGGTGACGCTGCCGCAGGCGCCGGCCGGCAGCGGCAGGAAGCCGAAGCTCTTCAGGTCGGCGGACGCGGTGGCGTTGGTGCAGACCCAGCCGCTGGTGCCGAAGATGGCGCGCAGCGCGGTGCCGTGGGTGTCGGTGGCGATCCAGTCGGAGTGACGGACCACGTTGTAGACGCTGCGGGCGTAGGAGGTACCGGCGAAGGCGTTGGTGATCACCTTGTTGACGGTGTCGACCGGGGCGACGCCGTTGACGTTGCGGATGGTCAGCGGGCCCTGGACGTCGGCGCCGCTGCCCTTGCCGTAGTACACCTGGCCGACGTAGTGGGCGACGGAGTAGGGGACCAGCGCGTCGGGGTCGTTCAGCTGGGCGTCGCTGCCCTCGTTCTCCTGCACGCCCTCGGTGACGCAGAGGCCGAAGGCCGAGACGCCGATGGTGGAGAGGAAGAAGGAGCGGGTGCCGGAGCCGGACTGCGGCAGGAACGGCTTGATGGTGGTGCTGGGCAGGCTGGGGTCGATCTGGTCCCAGGTGGTGACGTTGCAGGTGTAGATGTCCTTGAGGTTCTGCGTGGTCAGGTTGGCCGGCGCGTTGCCGCCGTTCTGGGCCGCCCAGGACACCGCGTCCGTGGCGTACGCCACGAAGTCGAAGGTGTTCGGGTCGGTCGACGCCGGGCCGCGCGAGGAGCGGGCGAAGTCCACGGTGGCGCTGGTGTTGTTCTTCAGCGCGGTGATGCCGGCGCCGGAGCCGTTCGGGCGGGCGATGGAGGTGGCGCCGGTCTTGGTGGTGATCGGCGAGGTGCCGGTCGCGTCCCAGCTGTACAGGCGCGGCGTGGTGGTGTTGCTGCTCGGAATGGTGGCGTTGTAGTCCGCCGAGAACTGGTTCAGGACGGCCTGGGTGGTGTCGGAGCCGACGCCCACGATGTCCTTGGCGGCCGGGAGCGACGCCGGGTCGGCCAGGGCGGTGCCGCTGGCGACGGTGGCCAGGGAGGTCGCCAGGGCGGCAATGGTGAGCAGCTTGGCAGCGGTCTTACGCATGTTTCTCTTCCTCCGGTGGGAGAGACGTCCATCGCGTGGACCCGTGCTCTGGTTGGGAGCCCGGGGCCGGTGGCCGCGTCCGCTGCGGCCGCTCCGGCAGTGCAGATCCTGTCCGGCCCGGTGGTTCCGCCGGAAGGGAGGTCGAGGGCGGGTCGGGATTGTCGACTCATCGGTTCGACGAGGTTTAGCGACTGGTCAGCGCGGGCGTGGCGGAGGGGAAAGGGGGTGGTCAGAGGCCGATGACGTTCTTCTCCAGGTGGCGACTCGGGGTGTTGCCGGAAACCTGCGCTTCACCGGAACTGCACGTGGGCCCCGGCCGCCTCACAGCGGCCAGCGACCGTCCCGACCGCCCCGCCGCAACTCCTGCCCCACCCACTGGAGTCCGGACAGGAAGCCCTCGGCGCCGGCCTGGCACTGGTCGCGCCGCAGGTAGCCGCGGGCGCTGCGCGCCACCGGCGCGGGCTCGACCGCCGTCCGCCGGGTGCTGCGCACCGGCAGGTAGGCGGACCACACCCACTGCCGGCCCTCGGACTGGGCCACCGAACATCGCAGGGCCGCCCGCTCGATCAGCAACACCCGGACCGCCTCGGCGAGTTCCTCCTCGCTGCGGTAGGTGCGCACGCCCATGCCGAGCGGCCGCCCGTTGGCGGCGCGCAGCGCCCAGCCCAGGCAGCGTTCGGGTGCGGGGACGATCAGCAGACGGGGGCCGCGCCCCTCAGCGGCCATCGGGGCGTCTCAACGAGACGGTGTTCCGGGGAAGTTCACGGCCCGGCAGGTCACGAACCGGCCGCTCACGAGCGGGCCGCTCACGAACGGACTGGTCGCGAACGGGCCGGTCCCGCGCGGGCAGCTCACGAACGGGCAGGTCCCGCGCGGGCTGTTTGGCCAGCAGCACGACGAAGCGCCGGAAGGCGTTCTGGCAGGTCGCGTACCGCTCGTACGCCCGGCTGGAGCGCACCTCGGGCAGGCTGCGCGACCCGGGGACGACCCAGATCCAGCCGATGCCGTCCCGGACGTGGGTGATCCGCGCGGTGAGTTCGGCGGCCCCGACGCGTAATCCGTCGAAGCCGCGCTCGGCCTCGCCAGGCGTCTCGAACATGGCGGCGGTGATGGCCACCACCCGGCCGTTCGGCGCCTTCAGCTGCCAGCGGTACCGCCCGTCCGGGGCGCGCTCCGTCCTGAACCCGCCTCGACTTGCCCCTGCTGCGGTGTTCCCGCGGCCAGACGCGTCCACTGCTCCCCCGTCCGGTTACCCCTCCGAGACCGGTGCAAAGCTATGTGTGCACACGGACCCACGGAAAGCCCAGAACGTTCACAACTTGCGCTGTTGGTCGGGAAGTTCTCCCTCGTTTAACTTTCACCGGCCAACTGCCGAGGAGGATCGGGCCGGGTTCAGAGCCGGGCCGTCCAGCGGACCCTGGTGCCCTTCCCGTACGGCCCGGCCTCGTGCCAGGCGGCGCCGCCGAGCGCCTCGGCCCGCCGGGTCAGGTTGAGCAGGCCGCTGCGGCGCCCGCCCGCCGGGATGCCGACGCCGTCGTCGGTCACCGTCAGCAGCACGCCCGGGCGCCCGCCCCGGTCCAGCGACTCCGGGTCGCCGCTCACCGGCCGGCCGGTGTCGTCCAGGTGGGCGGTCGCGTCGATCTCGACGCCGACCCGGGAGGCCCGCGCGTGCCGGGCCGTGTTGGAGAGCATCTCCCTGAGCGCGGCGAGCAGTTGGCGGCCGTTCTTCTCCTCGACCAGGCTCTCCACCGGCCCGACGAAGCTCACCGAGGGCTTGAAGCCGAGTGCGGCCGCGGCCTGGCTGGCCTCCCGCAGCACCCGGGTGCGCAGGGTGTCCGGCGCGTCGCCGTGGTTGTCGTGCTGGAGGGCGTAGATGGTGGTGCGGACCTCCTGGATGGTGGCGTCCAGCTCGTCCACCGCCTTGCCGATGCCGACCTTCACCTCGGGCACCACGGACCGCCGGGCCGCACTCTCCAACATCATCCCGGTGGCGAACAGCCGCTGGATCACCAGGTCGTGCAGGTCGCGGGCGATCCGGTCGCGGTCCTGGAAGACGGCCAGGCGCTGCTGGTCGCGGGGGGCCGCGGCGCGCCCCCCGGGCCCCGCCGCCCGCGCGGCGCACGGGGGCGCGCGGGGGGGCGCGGGGTGGGGGGACGCCAGGG
>NZ_JBHWIO010000033.1:34553-50516 GCF_042732075.1 Kitasatospora sp. NPDC059812 | reverse complement strand
CCAGCCGCTGCAACCCCCGGGCGGGCTGGCCGGGGGCTACCGGGTCGCGGACCTGGAAGCCGGCCCGGCGCGGGGGGGGGCGGGGCCCCCGGGCCCCCCCCCGCCCCCCCGCGGCCTGCGAGGCGAAGGTCTCGGCGAGCTGCTTCTCGGTGTCGGTGAACGACAGGGCGCCGCGCGGGCGCCAGACACAGAGCCCGCCGAGCACCCGCCCGGCGGCGACCATCGGGACGGCCATGGACGGGCCGAAGGCGCGGGCGAGCCGGATCTCCACGGTCGGGTCGCTGGACATGTCGTCCAGGTAGACGCTCTCCCCGGCGAGCAGTCGGGCCGCGAAGCTCTTCCTGGGCAGCAGCTCGCCCCGGACGAACTCGGCGGCCTCGCCGGAGGCGTGGGCGACCCGCATCTGCCCGTCGCCGTCCTCCGTCGGTTCGGTCGGGAGCAGGATCATGCCGAGCGCGGCGTCCGCCAGCTCTCGGACCTGCTCGGCCGCGACGGTGAGCGCGGTCTCGGCCTGGTCGGTGGAGAGCAGCGCCGTGGTGACGGCGGAGGCGCCGGCGATCCAGCGTTCCCGGCGCCGCCCCTCCTCGTACAGCCGGGAGTTCTCGATGGCGACGCCGGCCGCCGCGGCGAGCGCGTGCACCACCTGTTCGTCCTCGGGGGTGAAGGCGCCGCCGCCCTTCTTCTCGGTGAGGTAGAGGTTGCCGAAGACCTCGTCGCGGACCCGGATCGGCTCGCCGAGGAAGGTCTTCATCTCCGGGTGGTGCGGCGGGAATCCGGAGGAGCGCGGGTCGGCGCCGAGGTCGGCGAGCCGCAGCGGCTCGGGGCGGTCGATCAACGCGCCGAGGATGCCGCGTCCGGCGGGCAGTTCGCCGATCTCGGCGGCGGTCTCGTCGTCGACGCCGACGTGGATGAAGTCGGCCAGACCGGTGCCGCCGGGGGCGATCACACCGAGGGCCGCGTACCGGGCGTCGACGAGTTCGGCGGCGCCGGTGGCGATCCGGTGCAGGGTGGCGTGCAGGTCGAGCCCGGCGCCGATCGAGACCACCGCCTCCAGCAGCCGCTGCATCCGGTCGGTGACCGCGGCGGCCGACTGCAGCCGCTCCGCGACCTCGGTGACCAGGGTGTCCAGCCCGAGCGAAGCGATCTCCGGCACCCGATGGGGTGTCGGCTCGGGCGCGGCGGCGGAGGGCTCTGGCGTGGGGTCCATGCAGAAAGCCTAGTTTGTACGCTTTTCATCCGAAGGACGGCGCTGCTCGGGAAACACGCCCTGACCGGGCCTGGCAGGTGGCCCCGACCGGGCCTAACGGGTGGCCCCGACCGGCTCCACCAGCCCGTCCGCCTCCCGCTCCAGCAGCCCGTCCGCCTCCCGCTCCCGCCGCCACATGGCGTGCAGCCGCCCGTCCCGGTCCGCGATCAGCTCCGACCAGCGGCCGCGCTCGGCGACCCGGCCGCCGTCCAGCACCAGCACCTCGTCGACGGTGGTGTCGTCCAGGCCGGCCAGCCGGTGCGTGATCAGCACGGTGGCGCGGCCCTCGGTGGCGGCCAGCAGGTCGGTGGTGAGCGCGTCGGCGGTGGGCAGGTCGAGGTGTTCGGCGGGCTCGTCCAGGACGAGCACCGGGAAGTCGGCGAGCAGGGCCCGGGCCAGTGCGAGGCGCTGCCGCTGGCCGCCGGAGAGCCGGGCGCCGTGCTCGCCGACCATGGTGTCCAGGCCGTCGGGCAGGGTCAGCGTCCAGTCCAGCAGCCGGGCGGCGGCGAGCGCGGCGCGCAGGTCGTCCTCGGTGGCGCCCGGCCGGGCCAGCCGCAGGTTCTCCCGCAGCGAGCTGTCGAAGACGTGGGCGTCCTGGGCACACAGTCCGATCACCCGGCGGACGTCCTCGCCCGCGAGCGCGCGGCTGTCCACTGCCTGTGGGCGGCCGTCGGCGAAGGTGACGGTGCCCGCGCTCGGCTCCAGGAACCGCAGCAGCGCCTGGGCCAGCGTGGTCTTGCCGGAGCCGGACGGGCCGACCACGGCGATCCGGCGGCCGGCCGCGAGGTCGAGGTCGACGCCGGTGAGCGCGTCCACGGCCTGCCCGGGGTGCCGGACGGTCAGTCCGCGCACGGCGACCGGCAGCGGCTGTTCGGGCAGCGCGGCGGGCGCGGCCGGCTCCGGGACGGCGGCCTCGGCCTCCAGCACCTCGTCCAGCCGGGCCCGCGCGGCCCGGCTGCGCTGGCGCGCCTGGACGGCCAGCGGCATCCCGGTGACGGCCTCGAACGCGGCCAACGGGGTGAGCACGACCACGGCCAGGCAGACCGGCGCCAGCGCGCCGCCGTGCACCCCCTGGACGCCGACGGCCGCCGCGGCGGTCACGGTCAGCCCGGTGAGCAGCGCGATCAGCCCGGTGCCGAGCGCGGTGGTGGCCGCCGAGCGGGCGGCCAGCCGGGTGAGCGCGGCGTCGGCGCCGTGGACGGCGGCGAGCCGGCCGGGCAGCGCGCCGGCCACGGTGAGTTCGGCGGTGCCGGTGAAGGCGTCGACGACGGTGGTGGCGAGCCGCCCGCGCTCCGGGGCCTGCCGCCGTTCGGCGCCGGCCGACCAGCGGGCGGCCAGGGCGGGCACCACCGCGCCCGCGAGCAGCAGCCCGATCCCGAGCACGACCCCGGCGGCGGGCAGGAAGGCGCCCATCGCCGCCGCCGCGGCCAGCGAGACCACGCCCGCCACGGCGGCCGGCAGCCGCCAGCGCAGGTGGTGGTCCTGGATCGCGTCGACGTCGGCGACCAGCCGGGAGAGCAGGTCGCCGCGCCGGAAGGCGGGCAGTCCGGCCGGGGCGAGCGCGGTGAGCCGCCGGTAGACGGCGGCCCGCAGGGTGCCGAGGGTGCGCAGCACGGCGTCGTGCGAGACCAGCCGTTCGGCGTAGCGGAAGACGCTGCGGCCGATGCCGAAGGCCCGTACCGAGGTGACGGCCATCATCAGGTAGAGCACCGGCGGCATCTCGGAGGCCCGGGAGATCAGGTAGCCGGAGGTGGCCATCAGCGCGACGGCGCAGCCGAGGGCGAGCGCGCCGAGCAGGACGGACAGCGCCAGCCTCGGGGTGGCGGCGTCGGCTTCGGGCTCGTCCTGCGCCGTGGCGGGGGCGGGCGTCGGCCGCCCGCTGTGCGCGGGCCGCCCGACCGCAGCGGAGACCGCAGCGGAGGCCACAGCCGCAGCCGGGCCGGCGGCCGGGGCGGGCGCCCCCGCCAGCCGGACCCGCCGGTCGGCGACGGCCAGCAGCGCCGGCCGGTGGGCGACGATCAGCACGGTGCGCGCCGGGTCCTCGGCGAGCGTCCGGACGGCGTCCACGACGGCGGCCTCGGAGGCGCCGTCCAGGTTGGCGGTCGGCTCGTCGAGGAGGACCAGCGGCCGGTCGTCGGCGAGCAGGACGCGGGCGAGCGCGAGCCGCTGGCGCTGCCCGGCGGAGAGCCCGGCGCCGTCCTCGCCGAGCGGGGCGTCCAGCCTGGTCACGAAGTCGAGCGCGTGCGCGGCCCGCAGCGCCGTCCACAGCTGCTCGTCGGTGGCCTCCGGGCGGTAGAGCCGCAGGTTGTCGGCGACCGTCCCGGCGAACAGGTGCGGGTGCTGCGGCACCCAGGCGATCTGCCGCCGCCAGCTCGCCGGTTCCAGTGCGGCCAGGTCGTGGGTCCGCCCGTCGGCGGCGGTGATCCGGACGGTGCCGGCGTCCGGGGCGACGAGGCCGAGCAGGACGGCGAGCAGGGTGGACTTGCCGGCCCCGCTCGGGCCGGTGAGGGCGGTGGTGGTGCCCGGGCGCAGGGTCAGCGCGGCGCCGTCCAGGGCGGGCTCGGTCCGGCCGGGGTGGCGTACGACCAGGTCGGAGACGGCGACGACGGCCCCGGTGAGGGCGGGTGCGGGCACCGTGCCGGCGGCGGGCAGCGGGGTCTCCAGCACCTCGAAGATCTCGTCGGCGGCGGTCAGGCCCTCCACGCTGGAGTGGTAGAGCGCGCCGACCTGGCGGATCGGGAAGTACACCTCGGGGGCGAGGATCAGGATCAGCAGCCCGGTCTCCAGGTCGAGCGTGCCGTCCACCAGCCGGAAGCCGACGGTGACCGCGACCAGTGCGACCGACAGGGTGGAGAGCAGTTCCAGCGCGAAGGAGGAGATGAAGGCGATCCGCAGGGTGCGCAGGGTGGCGCGGCGGTAGTCGGCGGTGATCCGGGCGATGGTGGCAGCCTGGGCGCGGGCCCGGTTGAACACCTTGAGGGTGGGCAGTCCGGCCACCACGTCGAGGAAGTGGTGCGAGAGCCGGGCCAGGGTGCCCCACTGCCGGTCCATCCGACTCTGGGTGGCCATCCCGATCAGCACCATGAACAGCGGGATCAGCGGGAGCGTCCCGGCGATGATCGCGGCCGAGGTGAAGTCGGCGCCGACGATCCGCAGCAGCACGATCACCGGGACGACGACGGCGAGCGCCAACTGCGGCAGGTAGCGGGCGAAGTAGTCGTCCAGCGCGTCGACGCCGCGGGTGGCGAGGGTGGTGAGTTCGCCGGTGCGCCGGCCCGCCAGGTAGGCCGGGCCGAGCGCGGTGGCGTGGTCGAGCAGCCGGCGCCGCAGGGTGGACTTCACCCGGGCGACGGACCGGTGCGCGGTGAGTTCGGTGAGCCAGCCGACCAGCCCGCGCCCGACGGCCGTCAGGGCGAGCAGCAGCAGCGGCGTGGTCAGTTCGCCGAGGGTCGCCTGGCGCTGGAAGGCGCGGACGACGATCTCGGCGATCAGACTCGCCTGGGCGACCACCAGGGCCGCGCCCGCCCCGCCGAGGAGCACGGATCCGGCGAGGAAGGCACGGGTGGTGCGGGCGTACCCGAGGAGTCGGGGGTCGACCGGCTTCACGGCGTCAGGCCTGGTCGAGCGCGGCGGCCGGGTTGTGCCCGGGGATGTGCTGGACGCCGATGCGCTTGCGGAACACCCAGTACGTCCAGCCCTGGTAGAGCAGCACGAGCGGGGTGAACACCGCGGCCACGATGGTCATCAGCTTCAGCGTGTACGGCGAGGAGGCCGCGTTGCTGACGGTCAGGCTCCAGCCGTCGTTGAGGGTGGAGGGCATGACGTTCGGGAAGAGCGCCAGGAAGAGCATCGCGACGGCGGCCACGATGGTCGCCCCGGAGAGGATGAACGCCCATCCCTCGCGGCCGAGTTGGTTGGCCGCCAGGGCGCCGACCAGGGCCAGCACGGCGATGATCAGGGCGGCCAGGCTGCGGCCGTTGCCGTTGTCGGCCTGCGTCCAGAGCAGGAAGGCCAGCGCCAGCACCGCCGCCACCACGCCCACCCGCAGGGCGGTGGCCCGCGCCCGGTCGCGGATGTCGCCGACCGTCTTGAGCGCCGCGAACACCGCGCCGTGGAAGGTGAACAGGCTGAGCGTCACCAGGCCGCCGAGGATGGCGTACGGGTTGAGCAGGTCCCAGAAGGTGCCGACGTAGTTCTTCTGCGCGTCGATGTCGACGCCGCGCACGATGTTGGCGAAGGCCACGCCCCACAGGAAGGCCGGGAGCAGCGAGGTCCAGAAGATGGCCTCCTCCCAGTTGCGCTGCCAGCGCGCGTCGTCGCGCTTGGCCCGGTACTCGAAGGCCACGCCGCGCACGATGAGGCAGACCAGGATGATCAGCAGCGGGATGTAGAAGCCGCTGAACAGGGTCGCGTACCAGTCCGGGAAGGCCGCGAAGGTGGCGCCGCCGGCGGTCAGCAGCCAGACCTCGTTGCCGTCCCAGACCGGGCCGATGGTGTTGATCAGGACCCGCCGTTCGGCGGTGTTGCGGGCGAGCGGCTTGGTGAGGATGCCGATCCCGAAGTCGAAGCCCTCCAGGAAGAAGTAGCCGATCCACAGGACCGCGATCAGTACGAACCAGACGTCGTGGAGTTGCATGTCAGATCCCCTGTGGTCCTCAGTAGGCGAAGGCGAGAGGCTTGTCGGCGTCGTCGTCCGAGGACGGTCCGCGCAGGGTCGGGTCCTTGGCGGGAGGCTGCTCGGTCACCACCGGGCCGGCCTTGGCGTACTTCACCAGCAGCCGGACCTCGACGACGGCGAGGATCGCGTACAGCAGGGTGAAGGTGGTGAGGGCGCCGATCTGGGTGCCGACGCTCACGTTGGGGGAGACCGCGCTCGCCGTGGTCATCAGGCCGAAGACGGCCCAGGGCTGGCGGCCCATCTCGGTGAAGATCCAGCCGAAGCTGTTGGCGATCAGCGGGAATCCCATGGTCAGGATGCCGATCCGCCAGCTCCACTTGGTGAGGAACGGACCCATCTCCCGCCCGGGGGTGAGCATCAGCCGGGGCACCTCGGTCTCGCCGGTGCGGAACTCGGGGCGCAGGAACTTCTTACGCCGGGTGGTCCAGAGCCCGATCAGGCCGGCCACGAAGGAGGTCATCCCGAAACCGATCATGAGGCGGAAGCCCCAGTAGGTGACGAAGATGCTCGGGATGTAGTCCTTGGGGTCGCCGCCGTACTTGGCGGCCTCGGCGGCGGCGGTGTCGTTGATGCCGGGGACGGAGGAGTTGAAGTCGCTGTGGGCGAGGAAGGAGAGTATCCCGGGGATCTCCAGCTCGACCGAGTTGTGGCCCTTGCTGACGTCGCCGACCGCGAAGATCGAGAACGGCGCGGGCGACTGGGTGTCCCACAGGGCCTCGGCGGCGGCCATCTTCATCGGCTGCTGCTCGAACATGACCTTGGCGAGCGAGTCGCCGCTGAGCGCGGTGCCGGCGCCGAAGACCACGGCGAGGACCAGGCCGAGTCGCAGCGAAGTGCGCATCACGGCGGTCTTCTTGGGGTCGGCGTTCTCCGGCTTGCGCTTGGCCTTCCAGAGGTGGAAGGAGGCGATGCCGACCATGAAGGCCGCGCCGGTGAGGAAGGCGGCGGTCAGGGTGTGCGCCACCACGGTGAGGGTGGTGTTCTGGAACAGCACCTTGGCGATGTCGGTGAGCTGGGCCTTGCCGGTGGCCGGGTCGATCGAGTAGCCGACCGGGTGCTGCATCCAGGAGTTGGCCGCCAGGATGAAGTAGGCGGAGAGCACGGTGCCCAGGGCGACCATCCACATGCAGGCGCAGTGGATCTTCTTCGGCAGCTTGTCCCAGCCGAAGATCCACAGGCCGATGAAGGTGGACTCGAAGAAGAAGGCGATCAACGCCTCCATCGCGAGCGGGGCGCCGAAGACGTCGCCGACGAAACGGGAGTAGTCGGACCAGTTCATGCCGAACTGGAATTCCTGGACGATGCCGGTGACCACGCCCATCGCGATGTTGATCAGGAAGAGCTTCCCCCAGAACTTCGTGGCGTGGAAGTACTTCTCCTTGTTCGTCCTCACCCAGGCGGTCTCCAGCCCGGCCACGATGGCGGCGAGGCTGATGGTGAGCGGGACGAAGAGGAAGTGGTAAACGGTGGTGATGCCGAATTGCCATCGCGCGATGGTCTCGTGAGCGATTGCCAGCTCCACGTCGCCCTCTCTCCAACCGACCGGCCCTGTTGAAGGGCATGTTTCGGACAAACTTCATCTATAGCTGTAGACCGCTGCCCAACTACGCAAGCTTGTCCGCTTGTGAACGTGAACACGTTCACAAGGAGCAGTATCCATCATCCTTACGAAGGAATCGCAGGCGGGGTGGGGTTGACACCTTCGGAACGGTGCGTAGCCATACGTAGCGGGGCGTGGCCGCGGGTGACCGTGTGTGGCCGTGCGGCGGCGGTGCAGTGGTGAACGCAGTGGCGGTGGGGACAGTCTGCGGAGCCGCCCACGGCCCTGACAACGAACGGCCGGGCAGCCGGCGGAGCGGTCTTGGCCGATCCGGCGCTTGACACGGCGGCGCGGGCGCCTGGCGGGACCAGCGACCCCTGGTCCCGTCCTCGTTCTTCCGCTACACCCTCCCGCTACGCCCGGCCGAGGAGCTGGGTGCCCGGGGTGGAGTCGGCACGGGCGGTGAAGAACTCGGTGAAGCCGTGCAGGAACTCCTCCACGGTGATCCGGCCGTCCCCGTCCACGTCCAACTGGCGGAACCCGTGCGACAGTTCGGCCGGATGGACGCGCGGTCCGCCGAACACCGCCCGGTACTCGTCCGCCTCCAGGAAGCCGCTGCCGTCGGTGTCCGCGGCGGCGAACACGGCCCGCAGCGCGGGCAGCAGCCCCTGCTCCAGATAGGCCGGATCCCGGTCGCAGCCCGCGACGGTGGCCGCCACGAACTCCTCCCGGCTCACCTTGCCGTCGCCGTTCGCGTCCATCGCCGCGCGCAGCTGCTCCCACCAGCCGTCGAAGGCCTGGTACACCCGCGCCTCGGCGGCCTCGTCCAACTCCAGCTGCCAGCACACGTTGTGCGCCATCGCCCGCAGGTCGTGGACGGTGAGGAAGCCGTCGCCGGTCTGGTCCAGCACCTCGCGGAAGAACCGGTCCACCCGGGAGCCGCGCGCGTCCCGGCGCCGGCCCTGACGCGGCGGACGCCACCGGGCCGGAGCACCGCCCTGCTCCGGAGAGCGGTAGCGCAGCCGGTCCGGCAGCCGCGGGACGACCGCGCCGGCGCCCCGGTGCAGCAGCCAGGACAACAGCGCGGCCCGCCGCGTCCGCACCAGCCCGAACCGCTCCCGCACCGCCGGCGGCAGATCCGCCACCGTCAGCGCCGTGATCGCCCGCGCCACCACCACCCGCAGCACCCGCCACCCGGCGTCCCCGAGGAACCACAGCCGGCGCGGCCGCGGCGCCCCGCGCAGCATGTCCTCCAGCAGGTAACGGGTCGCCTCGGTGAACTCCAGCCGCTCACGCGCCGCCCGGGCGAAGTACGCGGGCAACTCGGCGGCGCTGGCTGGGAGTTCGCCCTCAGGCAGCCCGAAGGCCGCCACCGATCCGGTGAACTCCTGGTACGCCGCCTCCAGTTGGCCGGCGTCGTACGGGTCCCCGCCCAGCCGCCGCATCGCGACCACGCACTCGAACAGCGTCAGCAGCACCCACGCCCGGGTCGCCGCGTCCTCGGCGTCGTACGCCCGCCCGTCCGGCGCCGTCCCGCGGATCCGCTTGTGCGCCCGGTCCAGCCGCGCGACCTCCCGCCGCAACGCCTCCCCGTCCTGGTAGAACAGCCGCCGCCCGCTCCCCAGCGTGTGCTCCACCCGCCGCCACGGATGCGCCTGGTACGTCGAGTGCTCCGCCATCCCGGCCCCCACCACCGGATCCGCCGCCTGCAACACCAGCAGCCGCCACGCGACCAGCGCGACCCGCCACTCGGACAGATCCCGCCGGAACGACACCCCAGGACCAGCCACGGGATCAGCCACGGCGCTCACCGGTGATCTCCGGCCCGATCACGAACCCCTTCGCGGGGCCCTCGGGGATCACGGCCTCCTCGCCGTACGGGATCCGGGTCGAGGCGGCGTAGGCACGGCGCTCGGGGTCGGGACGGGAAAGTACGGTCACGGTACCGCCGTGATCGTAGTCATCGATGATCACGTACACCGGAATGCCTGCGGAAGCGTAGGCGCGCGGCTTGAACTCCTGGTCACGGCGTTCGTAGCAGTCGGGCCACACGACCTCGGCGACAAGGGGAATCCCGGACGCCAACAGCCCCACACCCTCAGGGTGTTCGGCCGCCTTCGTGTCGTCCGGTGCCACGGCGAGGTCAGGTTTCATCACCTTCAAACCGGCGGTCACATACCGGCCTTGCGTCGCCGTGTACCCCGTCCCGCGCAGGTGCTTCGTCAGCGCCTTCCTGAGGCCACCTCCCACCGCTGCATGACGGAGGTCACCGATGACCGAGATGGTGATGCTGTCTTCGTCGATCTCCGCGCGCGTGTGCTTCGGGAGGGCCATGGTCTTCCAGGCCTTCCACAACCTCTGATCAGGGTCCATAGCGATCTCCCGGTGCGTGAGTGAGCACCTGGACCGTCGCACACGACCGGGGGGCCGGTCGGGTGAACTCCCGCCGTTCACCCGATCGGGGCGTTTCGGGGCCCGGAAACGCGAAACCGCAGGGCGGGCCGGGAGGGGGCCTGCCCTGCGGTTCGGGGTGCTGTGGGGTCCGCGCCCTCCTCCCGAGCGGGCGCGAACCGGGTGGATCAGGAGGAGGAGCGGGCCGGCTTGCGGCGGGAGACGTAAAGCGCCGCGGCACCCAGGCTCAGGGCCAAACCGGAACCCAGCGCCAGGTACGGGGTGGCCGGGGTGGACCCGGTCTCGGCGAGCTCGGTGGTCGAACCGGTGGTCGCCTTGGCCGTGGCGGCAGTCGTCGACTTGGTCTGGCTGCTCGCCGTGGTCGCCTTGGCCGTCGGCTTGGCGGAGCTGGTCGACGCGGTGGTGTCCGAGATCGGGGTGACGGCGGCCGGCTGCTCCGCCGTGGCCGGGGCGGGCTGCTCGACCGGTTTGTCGGCCGGCTTGTCGCTCGGCTTGTCCGCGGGCTTGTCAGCGGGCTTGTCGACCGGCTTCTCGGCGGCGGCCTTGGCGTCGGCGAGGGCCTTGTCCGCGGTGGCCTGGGCGGCGGCTGCGGCCTTGGTGGCCTCCTGCAGCCCGTGGAGCTTGCGCATTGCCGCGACCTTGGCGTCGTCCAGCGCCGTGCCGGCGGCGGTCACGGCGGCCTTGGCCTTGGTGTCCGCGTCGGTGGCGGCGTTGGCGGCGTCGAACGCCGCCAGCATCCGCACCCTGGCCGCTTCCAGTTCCTCCGGCTTCGCGGAGCGGTACGCGGCCGAGGCCTCCACGGCTTCGTTGTAGGTCTTCTCGTGGGCCGCGGCGGCCGTCTTGGCGGCGGCCTGGGCCTCCTGGAGCTTGCCGAGGTAGGGCTGCGGGTTGTTCATGAAGGCCGTGGTCTCGGCCTGCCCGGCGGCCTCGGCGGCGACGGCGGCCTGGTGGGCCTTGGCCGCGCCGGCGGCGGCCTTCTCCAGCTCCGCGATCGAGCCGGTGTCGTTCCGGGTCTGCGCCGTCGAAGCCGACTCCGCGAAGGCGGGTGCCGCGGAGAGCATGGCTGCGGGCGAGATCACGGCAGCGACGAGGGCGGCCGAGACCAGCGTACGGCGGAGTTTCACAATGACCCCTTTCGGGTCGGAAAGAAAGCAAAAGCCGTGTGCCGGGCCGTTCTTGACGTCCCGACAGCGCTGATCATAGGCACACGGATTCTTTACGCTCCATGCCGCATTCCGGCAATGAAAAACGCCCGTCATTGCCTGGTCAGCAAGGGAATTGACGTGTCGACAATGCCGTCAGGAAGTCCGGTCACCGTTGGTGGGCAGTTCGACCCGGAACGTGGCGCCGGCGCCGGGGGCGGTGTCCAGGGTGAGGGTGCCGCCGTGCGCGTGGGTGAGCGCGGTGGCGATGGCGAGGCCGAGTCCGGCGCCGCCTCCGCCGTGCCGGCTGCGGGAGGCGTCGACCCGGTAGAAGCGGTCGAAGACCCGCTGGGCCTGGCCGTCGGTGAGCCCCGGCCCGGCGTCGGCGACCTCCAGCAGGCAGACGCCGCCCGCGCCGCCGACCCCGATCCGCACCGGGGTGCCGGGCGGGGTGTGCTTGACCGCGTTGCCGACCAGGTTGGTGACCACCTGCCGCAGCCGGGCCTCGTCGCCGAGGACGGGGGCCGCGCCGGGGGCTCCGGTGCCGGACGGGCCGGTGAGGGAGACGGGCCGGGTCGGGTCGAGGGCGGTGAGGTCGTGCAGCGCGTCCGCGGCGAGGGTGCGCAGGTCCATCGGGGCGAGGTCGAGCGGGCGTTCCTCGTCGAGCCGGGCGAGCACCAGCAGGTCCTCGACCAGGGCGCCCATCCGGACGGCCTCGCTCTCGATCCGGGTCATGGTCCGTTTGACGTCCCCGTCGGTGGGCAGTGCGCCCATCCGGTAGAGCTCGGTGAAGCCGCGGATCCCGGCGAGCGGGGTGCGCAGTTCGTGCGAGGCGTCGGCGACGAACCGCCGCATCCGGGCCTCGGATTCGGCGCGGGCGGCGAAGGCGGCCTCGATCTGGGTGAGCATGCCGTTGAGCGCGATGGAGAGCCGCCCGACCTCGGTGCCGGGGGAGAGTTCCGGCATCCGGTGGGAGAGTTCGCCGTCGGCGATCCGGGCGGCGCCGGCCTCGATCCGGCGCAGTGGCCGCAGCCCGGCCCGGACGGCGAAGAACCCGAGCGCGGCGATCAGCACCAGGACGGCGCCGCCGATCGCGAGGAAGGAGCTGCGCAGCTTGCCGACGGTGGCGTCGATGTCCGAGCGGGAGACGGCCACCATGACGTAGGTCGCGGTGACGGCGGGCGAGGCGTAGTCGCTGGGGCTGGCGGCAGCCGGGGCCCGGGGGGCCTGGATCGGCAGCACGAGCACCCGCCAGTTGTAGTGGCCGCGCTGGTCGGGCAGGTCGAAGGGGACGTCGGGCTCGGTGCGGGTCGGGTCGAGGCCGGCCAGTTGGGGCGCCGGGTCGCTGTCGGAGACGGGCTGGCGCATGACGGCCTGCACCTTGCCGTCCGAGGAGAGGTACTGGACCAGGTACTGGCTGGGCAGGGTACTGCGCTTGCCGGTGACGGCGGGGCGCCCGGCCTCCGGGGTGCCGACCCGGACCGGGCCCTTGTGGGACAGCGGCAGCCCGTACCGCTGGAGCTGCTCGTCGAGTTGATCGACCAGCTGCACCCGGACGGTGCCGAGGACGACGGCGTCGCTGACCACCAGCCCGGTGGTGACCAGCACCAGCGCGAGCACCAGCAGCCGGGCGCGCAGGGACAGCCGGGACAGCCTTGACAGCTTTGACAGCCCCGACAGCTTTGGCAGCCGGGAGAACGGCCGCCGGGGCAGGGGCAGCCGGGAGAGCGGCCGCCGGAACACCGACAGCCGGGCGGAGAGCCGGGCGGACACGAAGCGGACCGGTCAGCCCTGCGGGGGGCGGCGCAGCGCGTAGCCGATGCCGCGCACGGTGTGGATCAGCTTGGGGCCGTGGGCCGGGCCGGAGTCGAGCTTGCGGCGCAGGTAGGAGATGTACGACTCGACGATGGAGAGGTCGCCGCCGAAGTCGTAGGCCCAGACGTGGTCGAGGATCTGCGCCTTGGAGACCACCCGGCCGACGTTGGCCATCAGGTAGTGCAGCAGCTTGAACTCGGTCGGGGAGAGCGCGACGGGGGTGCCGGCCCGGGTGACCTCGTGGGCGACCGGGTCGAGGCTGAGGTCGGCGACGATGAGCCGGCCGTCCTCGGCGGGCCCGCCGGAGCGGCGCAGGATGGCGCGGATCCGGGCGATCAGCTCCTCCAGGCTGAACGGCTTGGTGACGTAGTCGTCGGCGCCCGCGGCGAGGCCCTGGACCTTGTCGCCGACGCCGTCCTTGGCGGTGAGGAAGAGCACCGGGAGGTGGTCGCCGGGGTGGCCGTGCACGGGCCCGGCGATCTGGCCGCGGTTGGTGCGCTCGCGCAGCTTCTCGACGACGGTGAAGCCGTCGAGGTCCGGGAGCATCACGTCGAGGACGACGAGGTCGGGGCGTTCGACGGCTATCAGGTCGAGGGCCTCGGTGCCGCTGGCGGCGGAGGCGACCCGGAAACCGGAGAAGCGCAGCGAGGCGGCGAGCAGTTCGCGGATGTTGGGTTCGTCGTCGACGACGAGGAGGAAGGCCTCGCCAGGGCCGCCGGCCACCGCGGACCCGCCTGGTGTGGTGACTGTGCCTTGCACGGGGCTTTCGCCTCCTGGTCGGACGATGGCGTTCAGCATGAGGCTAGCCCCCGGAGGCTATGCGGCATCGATGAATGTTGGATTAACACCTTATCGGTCGGTTTTTTAAGCACAAGGCCCCCAGCACAGGCTGGGTGGTATGCGCACGGACGGTAACGCCCCGCAAGCGCCGACGGCCGAGAACCCGACGGCCGAGAGCCCGACGCCTGCGGCCGGGGAGACAACTCCCCGGCCGCGGAAGGGGCTCCGGTCAGGCGTGCTGACCGGGCCGGTACCCGCCGGCGGGCATCCGGGTGATCACGTTGCCGCGGTTGAAGGCGTTGATGATCGCGATGAGGGCCACCAGGGCCGCGAGCTGCTCCTCGTCGTAGTACTTCGCGGCGTTCGCCCAGGCCTCGTCCGTGACCCCGCCCGCCGCGTCGGCCAGGCGGGTGCCCTGCTCCGCCAGCTCCAGGGCGGCACGCTCGGCGTCCGTGAACACCGTCGCCTCCCGCCAGGCCGCGACCAGGTTGAGGCGGGTCGCCTCCTCCCCGCCGTGCACGGCGTCCTTGAAGTGCATGTCGACGCAGTAGCCGCAGCCGTTGATCTGGCTGGCGCGCAGCTTCACCATCTCCTGCGTCGCGAACGGCAGAGCCGAGTCCACGATCGCCTTGTTGGCCGCGATGAGGTGCTTGAGGACCTTGGACATGGTCTGGCTGGCGAAGGGGTTCAGTCGGGCTTCCATCGTGTGCTCCCTTGTCGTCGTCCGCTGGTGCCCTCTGAGACAGGGCACCCCGGCGAGTCGTGACAGGCATGGATGTGACCTGCATCACCATCTTCGCCGCGCCGTTGGGTAGCCTGCGGATACCCTGCTCGGCCAACCGGGGGAGGAGCTCCATGGCGGAATCGGCAGTTGCGACGGATGCGGCCGGCTACCGACCGCTGCTGTTCTCCATCGCCTACGGGATGACGGGCTCCGTCGGCGACGCCGAGGACATCGTCCAGGACGCCCTCCTCAGCCTGACCCGGGCCGACCGGGCCGGGACCACGATCACCAACCTCAAGGCGTACCTGACCACGTCGGCGACCAGGCTGGGCATCAACCACCTGACGTCGGCGAGGGTCCGCCGGGAGACGTACATGGGCGAGTGGCTGCCCGAACCCGTCGTGGTGACCGCCGACCGCCCGGGGCCCGCCGAACACGCCGAGCTGGCCGACGCGTTGTCGATGGCGTTCCTCGTCCTGCTGGAAGCCCTCTCCCCGACCGAGCGGGCGGTGTTCATGCTCCGCGAGGCCTTCGGGTACGGCTACCCGGAAATCGCCGACGCCGTCGGCAAGTCCGAGGCCAACTGCCGCCAGATCATCGCCCGCGCCCGCAAGCGCCTCACCCCCTCGGCCCAGACCGTCGACACCCGGGCGCGCAAGGCCGAGGCCGACGAACTCGCCCGCAGATTCTTCGAAGCCACCGACGGCGGCGACCTGGACGCCCTGCTCCAACTCCTCTCCCCCGACATCGCCTTCCACGGCGACGGCGGCGGCAAGGCCCGCGCCCTCGGCAAGGCCCTCACCGGCCTACGCCGCGTCGCCCAACTCCTCATAGGCGGCCTCCGCCGCAACCGCAAACTCGGCGTCACACTGAAGCCGGCCACCGTCAACGGCAACCCGGGCGCCGTCCTCCACGACACCGAGGGCCGCATCGCCGGCGTGCTGGAACTGGACATCGCCGACGGCGCCATCCAGGCCGTCCACTCGGTCTCCAACCCCGACAAGCTCACCCACCTCGGCCCGGTCTCCGACATCGCCCTGGTGAAGACGAAGTGACCCTCCTCAGAGCTTCCACTGGATCGAAGATCCGTCCGGCCCCGTGTAGCCCACGGACTGCCCCTCAGGCCCCGCCTCCACGGTGAACCACTCCCGACGGGGCCGGTTGCGGTCGAGCCAGGTTCGGTGCGCGGCCTCGATGTCCTGCCACAGGTCCCGGGGGCCGCTGACGCCGACGGTCGACGAGCCCTCGGGGTGGTCCTGCACCTGGGCCACGCCACCAACTCCGGCATTTGTCAGATGAATCCGAGGCATGACTCGTACGCTGGGCCGCCGCCTGACCCGTGGCGGGCGAGCACCAACATATATAGGGCAGTGAGGCGCGCTAGAAGACGATTTCCTGTTCCCTCAAGAACTCGTCCCTGATGCTTTCGATCAGGCTGCGCATCTCGTCACCGAACAAGGCCGCGCCCACGAACCCGTCGAACTTTCGGACATAGACCTCAACGTCGCGAGGGTCAGTGACGACCAACTCGGCACGAGGGGGAGGCGGCTTCGGGGCGGGGGGGGGGGGCAGCCCGCCATCCAAGCGCCGGGGGGACGCGGACAGAAGAGGGGCGGCGACCACGCC
>NZ_JBHWIO010000033.1:0-34543 GCF_042732075.1 Kitasatospora sp. NPDC059812 | reverse complement strand
ACCCTTACAAATTCTCCAAACACCACAACACCGGCGGGGGGGTCTGCCCCCCCCACCGCGCCGGGGGGGGGGGGGGGTTCGGGCCCTGCAAGTCGGCTCGGCCGACTTCCTGCGCTGAGGGGACTCGGACAGTGCCGTGGCGCGCCGTCAGCGGCTGGGTGTGGGAGGGGGTGGGGCGCGTCGGGGCGCTGTCGGTGGGGCCGGGCGGGGGCAGGTCGCGCAGGTCGGCGTCGAGGCTCCCGGGCGTAGGCAACCTTTTGGGCCGCTCGCGGCATCTAAGTGGTGTCGGGGCTGCGAGAGGGGGAGGGCGCGGTAGGCGGGCAGGCGTGGTCCGTGGTCGTGCCACCGAGGGGGAGCTGAATTGGTTGCGGGTGGCCTAAATTTCTTATTGCGCTTATTTGGTGCGTATGCGACTTGATGTATTGGAGTCGAATTCCGGTATCTGTTGCACAGCCGTGACAGCCGCGCACGAAAAATCGTTCGACCAGCGAGGTGTGCGGGCTAGCATTCCTGGATGGAATCGAATCTCCCTCCGATATGGAATTCCTCCGACAGCGCGGCTCTCCCCCCGCCCCGCAAGGCGCCGCTTCGGCTGGCCCGCTTCGGTGCGATCTTCCTGGCGGCGAGCGTGGTGTCCGGTGTGCTGCTGGCGGGCCTCGCCCTGCCTGCCGCCGGCGGTTTCGGGCTGACTGCCAAGGGCACGGCGGAGGGCTTCGAAGACATCCCCAGCGACTTCAAGACTCCGCCGCTCACCCAGGCGACGCAGATCTTCGACGCCAAGGGCGGCCTGATCGCCAAGGTGTACGAGCGTGACCGCACCGTCCTCGCCCCTGAGCAGATGTCGCCGTTCATGCGGCAGGCCCAGGTGGACATCGAGGACGCCCGCTTCTACGAGCACGGCGCCGTCGACCTCAAGGGCGTGCTCCGGGCGATCGGCAAGAACGCCGAGAGCGGCACCGCCTCGCAGGGTGCCTCGACGCTGACCCAGCAGTACGTGAAGAACGTCAACGTCGAGAAGGCGGGCGAGGATCAGGCCGCGGTGCTGGAGGCGCAGCGCAAGACCCTGGGTCGCAAGATCCAGGAGCTCAAGGTCGCGATCAAGCTGGAGGAGGACCTGCCGAAGGACCAGATCCTCACCAACTACCTCAACATCACGTACTACGGGAACGGCGCCTACGGCGTGGAGGCCGCCTCCCAGCGCTACTTCAGCAAGAGCAACAAGGACCTGACCATCGCCGAGGCCGCCATGCTGGCCGGGCTGGTGCAGAACCCCTCCCAGTACGACCCGAAGCTGCACCCGGTGGCCGCGCAGAAGCGCCGGGACACGGTCATCGACAAGATGCTGGAGAACAAGCACATCACCGCGGACCAGGCCAAGGAGGCCAAGGCCGCCCCGCTGGGTCTCAACTTCAAGGATCCGCAGAACGGTTGCATCACCGCCACCGCCCAGGGCGGCATGGGCTTCTTCTGCGACTACGTCCGGCACGTGGTCAAGCAGGACCCGGCGTTCGGCCAGAGCGCCGCCGACCGCAAGAAGTTCTGGGACACCGGCGGCCTGAACATCTACACCACGCTGGACCCGGACAAGCAGGCCGCCGCCCAGAACGCGGTGACCGCCAACGTGAAGGTCACGGACAGCGTCTCGGCCGCCGCCACCATGGTCGAACCCGGCACCGGCAAGATCCTCGCCATGGCCCAGACCCGCCCGTACGGCCTGGACGCCAACAAGAACCAGACCGTCGTCAACCTCAACGTCGACGCGGCGATGGGCGGCGGCAACGGCTTCCAGCCCGGCTCCACGTTCAAGCCGGTCGTCGCGGCCGCGGCCCTGGAGGCGGGCCTGCCGGCGACCCAGGAGTACTCGGCCCCGAACTCGATGGAATACCCCACGATGAAGACGTGCGAGGGCACCTGGAAGAACCAGGGACGGCCCAAGGCGGTGGTGCCCAACGAGTCCGCCAGCGAGAAGGGCCCCTACCAGCTGAAGCAGGCCATGGCCCTCTCGGTCAACACCTACTTCGTGCAGATGGAGCAGGAGATCGGCCTCTGCGCGGTCAAGCAGATGGCCAACAAGCTGGGCGTCACCAGCAAGGCCAGCGGCAAGCCGCTGGAGGAGGTCCCCGCGATGGCCCTGGGAGTGGAGGAGATGAGCCCGCTGACCATGGCCAACATCTACGCGACCTTCGCCGCCCAGGGCAAGCACTGCGCCCCGATCGCCATCAACAAGATCACCACCGTGGACGGCAAGGACGTCCCCGTCCCGGCCGGCCAGTGCGAGAAGGCGTTCTCCGATGACACGGCGCGGGCGATGAACACCGTCCTGAACGGCGTGACCGAGAACAAGGGCACCGGCGCGGCGCTCAACCTCGACGACAACCGCCAGATCGCCGGCAAGACCGGCACCTCGGACCGCAAGCGGGCCGCCTGGTTCAACGGCTACACCCCGCAGCTCGCCACCGCCGTCTGGCTCGGCGGCCCCAACGGCGGCGTCGAAATGCGCAACCTCACCATCAACGGGAAGTACCGCACCGAGGTGTTCGGCGCCGACGGCCCCGGCCCGATCTGGCGCGACGCCATGAACCAGGCCCTGCGCGGCACGCCCAAGCAGTCCCTGCCGATGGCCGACATCCCCGACCCGGCCCCCAAGACCGACCCGAACAACACCGGCACCGGCACGGGCGCCCCGGCCACCAACCAGCCCGACCAGCAGCACTGACAGCAGTTACACCGGCGGCCCCTTGCGAGCAGCAAGGGGCCGCCGGATCGTTTCGCTCAGGCGTCGGCGGTGAGGTGGTCGAACTCGCCCGCCTTCGCGCCCTGGAGGAACGAAGCGAACCTGTGGGCGGTGGTGCGGACGATGACCTCGCCCTCGTCGGACTCCCGGAGTTCGATTGCCCCGGCGACCGCGCGAACCTCAACGCATTCGGAGTTCGCAGCCGAGTAACTGGACTTCTGCCAGACAGAGTTAGGCATGTTTGCTTTCCATATCATTCTTGATGGATTGAATGAAATCCCGGGACTCCTCTTCCGAGAGAGCCGCCGAATCGATCCGGTCGAGCACGGAACGGAACTGGGCGATATGGGCCGGTGCGTCAAAGACCACACTATCGAGGCCTGAATCCATCTGCGCTGTATCGAGCTCAGCGATCGGACCTTCAACGTAAGTGAAGTTCTCGTGGTTGACCGGGAGCGTATCCACGTTGAACAGCACGACTCGGATCGAGATGGTCGACCGCTCGGAGTCCTCGATGAGGCTGCCCAGCTGCTCGGCTTGAACCCTGGGCCCACTGAACTGCATGCGCAGCGCCGCCTCATGGATGTATGCAGAGTACGGAGTTTCACCGGATCGGACCACGTGCTGCCGCCGCACACGGAAGGCGGTCCTCAGGTCAACCTCATGCTGGGGAAGAAGTGGGAAGCCCCGAGCGAAGACCGCAGAAGCGTAAGCAGTGGTCTGGAGCAACCCGGGGATGAAGGCCATCGTGTAGGTCGAGAGTCCACCGGCACGACCTTCCATCTCGGCCATCTCCAGGAAGTGCTGTGAGAGGCGGCCCCGATACTCCTCCCACCAACCCCCTTTGTCGCGGTCCGTGATGATGTCCGCCAGCGCATCGATCAACGGCTCGTTGACGCACATGCACAGCGCGGCGATCGTACGCAGGCGTTCGACGCTGATGCCGGTCTTCCCGCTCTCCATCTGCGTCACATGGGCAGGATTGATACCCAGCTCGCGGGCAAGCTGACTGCCGCCGAGGCCAGCCTGCTCCCGCATCCTGCGCAGCTCGGCACCCAGCCGCCGTTGGCGGAGAGTTGGGTTCGATCGAAGGGCCATGGGGTCCTCTCTGCAGCTCGTGGGACCAGTCTGCCTCAGGGGCGCAGCCACGTTAGAGGGAACTTCTCGCAGGCCACCACAAATCTGTGGCGGCCTGCGCTATCGTCACCATCAAGCGATCAGACTGATCGTCAACAATGCCTGCTCGAAGGCATTCCCCACACCAGCAGCCTCGCGGAGGTTCCCGTGTGCACCCTCAACACCCCCTCGCTCGCGCTCGCCCGGCAGTCCCTGCGGGACGCCCTGACCCGCTCCGGGTGGGACGCCGAGACCATCTTCTTCGCCGAACTCGCCCTGGCCGAACTGGTCGTCAACGCCTGGCGGCACGGCAAGACCGCCTCCCCCGTCGTCCTCCTCTCGCTCCTCGACGGCACCCTCCGGGTCTCCGTCTCGGACGAGAGCGACGTCTTCCCCGAACGACGCCAGCTCCCCGCCCTGGCCACGACCGGCCGGGGGCTCCAGCTCATCGAAGGGCTCACGCACCGCTGGGGCGTGGACTCCCAGGAGCGCGGCAAAACCGTCTGGTACGAGCTGGACTTCGCCGCGTGAGCGCCGCCCGCGAACCCGTCGCGCCGGACGACCCCCGGATGCGCGACTACACCCAGCCCCAGATCGTCGCCCTGCTCGGCGAGGTGCACCAGCGCGGGCGCTCCTACGGTCTCCTCTGGGGCTCCGCCTTCCCCCACGAGACCACCCTCGACGGCCGCATCCTCGTCGACTTCGGCAACGCCCCCGTGAGCACTCTGCTCAACCTCCTCCACCTCCTCCGCGACGTGGAACGGGACGAGGCGTGGGGGTGATGGGTTTCACCGCGGCTCTCAGCGTCATCGCGACCCTCAGGACGCCGCACCCCGACGACGACCGCAACGACTGGCGCTGAGCACACGCGAAGGCCCTCGCCCCAGGGATGGGCGAGGGCCTCGCGGCGTCCGGGAGCTACGGGGTCAGCCCCCGGACGGGTTCTTGGGAGCACCTCCACCGCCGAAACCGCCCGCGCCGCCCGCCCCGGCCGCCGCGCCTTCGACGAGCTGGCTGGCCGCGTAGCTGCCGTTGGCGTCGGGGGTGCCGACGACGGTCACGCTCTGGCCGGGCTGGAGGTCGGCGACCTTGCCCTCCTTGTTGAGCTGGACCTTCGTCGCGTCGCCGGTGGTGACCTTGACGGTGTTGCCGTTGGCGTCGGTCAGGTAGACGGTGGTGCCGTCGACGGCCTTGACCGTACCCCGGGTGAACCCGCCCTGGCCGCCCTGCCCAGCGCCCTGACCAGCGCCCTGGCCGGAACCCTGGGCACCACCCTGCCCACCCCGGCGGGACCCGCTCTGCCCGTACCCCCCGCCACCACCACCCGCCCCGGCCGCCCGCTGCTGCCCGGCGGCGGAAGCCGTCGCGTGCGAGGCGCCGCTGTTCGTCCCGTGGTTCTGCTGGTACCAGACCCCGCCCGCGAAGGCCCCGCTGGCGATGACGCCCCCCGCCAGCACCAGGCTGAGCCAGGGCAGCTTGCGGCGCGGCGGGGCGGCGAGCTCGGCGGTGACGTCGCGGGCGTCCGGCGGGGTGGCGAGCAGGGCGACCTGCTCGGCCGGCGTGCTGCTGCTGACCGTGGCGATCTCGTTGCTCATGGGAGTCCTACTCGTGCCGGAGGGCGTCGATCGGCCGCAGCGAGGCGGCCCGGTTGGCGGGGTAGCTGCCGAAGAACAGCCCGATGGCGACGGCGATGCCGAACGCGCCGATCACGGATTCGGGGATCACCACCGGTTTGATGCCGACGATGCTGAAGTGCGAGCCGGCGATCCCGGCGGCCACCCCGAGCCCGGCGCCGAGCACCGAGAGCAGGGTCGATTCGGTGAGGAACTGCCCGAGGATCACCGCGCGCGGGGCGCCGAGCGCCTTACGGATGCCGATCTCCCTGGTCCGCTCGGTGACCGTCACCAGCATGATGTTGGTGATCCCGATCCCGCCGACGAGCAGCGAGATCGCCGCCACCGCGCCGAGCAGCACGGTGAAGGTCTTGGTGGTGCTCTCCCTCGCCGTGAGCAGCGAGGACTGGCTGGTGATCCGGAAGTCGGCCTTGGTCGGGTCGGCGATGGCGTGGGTGCCGAGCAGCACCCGGGTGATCTCGGCCTGGGCCGCGGTCGTGCTGTCGGCCGAACTGGCCTGCACCAGGATCTGGTTGACCGATCCGAAGCCGGTGAAGGCGTTCTGCACGGTCGGCAGCGGGGCGATCACCACGTCGTCCGGGTCGGTGAAGCCGCTGCCGCCCTTGGCCTGGAGCACGCCGACCACGGTGAACGGCGTGCCGCCGAGGACGATCTTCTTGCCGACCGGGTCCGCGGTGTCGAACAGCTGCTTGGCCGTCGTGGCGCCGAGCACCGCGACCTTGCGCGAGCCGAGCACGTCGTCGTCGGTGAAGTACTCGCCGTGCGCGACCTTCTGGTTGGCGGTCTCGAAGTACGCCGGGTAGGTGCCGACGATCGAGCCGGGGCTGTACGAGATGTCCCCGTACAGCGCCGTCCCGCTGGTGGTGACCACGGGGGCGACCGACTTGATCGCGGTCGAGTCGGTGTCGGCGGCCAGTGCCTTGGCGTCGGCGACGGTCAGCTTCTTCACCGAGGAGGTGGCACGGGCGCCGCCGCTGGCCGAACCGGAGCTGACCGTGAGCGAGTTGGTGCCGAGCGAGGTGATCGACTCCTTCACCGCGACCGACGAGCCGTTGCCGACGGCCAGCAGCAGGATCACCGAGGCGACGCCGATCAGCACCCCGAGCATGGTGAGCGCCGAGCGCACCTTGTTGGCGGCCAGGCCGCCGACCGCGAAGCGGAGCATCTGCCAGAGGATCACGCCGGCACCCCCAGCTCGCGCAGCAGCGGCGGCGGCCCGTCCACCGGGGCCTGCCGGACGTCGCTGACGATCCGGCCGTCGACCAGCCGGAGCACCCGCTTGGCGTGCCGCGCGACTTCGTCCTCGTGGGTGATCAGGACGACGGTGCGGCCGGTGGCGTTGAGCGCGTCGACGAGGTCGAGGACCTCCTCGGTGGAGCGGCTGTCCAGGTTGCCGGTGGGCTCGTCGGCGAGCAGCATCGCCGGTGCGGTGACCAGTGCCCGGGCGACCGCGACGCGCTGCTGCTGGCCGCCGGAGAGCTGGTTGGGCCGGTGCCCGGCGCGCTCGGCGAGGCCGACCAGGGAGAGCGCGGCCAGGGCCCGGCGGCGCCGCTCCGAGGCCCGGACGCCCGCGTAGGCGAGCGGCAGCTCGACCTGGGCGAGCGCGGTGGTGCGCGGGATCAGGTTGAAGGACTGGAAGACGAAGCCGATCTTGCGGTTGCGGACCAGCGCGAGCTGTCCTTCGTCGAGGTGGCCGACGTCGATGCCGTCCAGCAGGTAGCGGCCGGCGGTCGGGACGTCCAGGCAGCCGAGGATGTTCATCATGGTGGACTTGCCGGAGCCGGAGCTGCCCATCACCGCGACGTAGTCGCCCTGGTGGATGTTCAGGCTGACGCCGAGCGGGCCGCCGGTGTCCGGGTCCTCCGGGCCGTGCAGCGCGTGCACGACGGCGTCGCCGTGCCCGTACGCCTTGGTGATCCGGCGCAGCTGGATGACGGGCGGGGGCGCCGCCGGGACGCGCTTGTCGATGACGTGATGCATGCTCAGCCCTTACCGCCCCGGCCGGCCCCGCCGCCGCCGGCGGCACCGCCGCCCCCGCCGACGCCCGCCAGTCCGGCGCCGCCGCCCTGGCCGCCACGGCCCTGGCCGCCGCCGATCCCCGGGAAGGAGGCGTTCGGGAAGCCGTTGCCGCCGCTGGTGGTGGGGAGTTCGACCTTGTCGCCCTCCTTCAGCCCGGAGACCACCTGCACCGTGCTGTCGCCCTCGACGCCGACCCCGACGCTGACCCGCTCGCTGGAGCCGTCCGGGTGCACCACGGTCGCGGTGCGGCTGGTGCCGGTGCCGGAGAGGGCGGAGGTGGGCAGTGACAGCGCGCTGTCCGCCTCGCCGGTGATCACCTGGACGGTGGCGCTGAGGCCGGTGCGCAGCGCGCTGGTGTCGCCGCTGAGCTGGAGCGTGGCGGCGTACTGGACGGCGGTCGAGCCGGCGCTGCCGCCGCCGCTGCTGGGCAGCGAACTGACGGACAGGACACTGGCGTTGAGCTTGGTGTCGGACTGCGCGTTCAGGGTGACGGTGGCCGCCTCGCCCTTCTTGAGCTTGAGCGAGTCCAGTTCGGAGAAGTTGGCGGTGACCTGCATCCCGGTCGGGTTGGTCAGCACGATGAAGCCGCTCGGCGCGCCGCCCGAAGCGGTGCCGCCGGTGGACGACTTGCCGGTCGACCCGGCCGACCCGGCGGAACCGGCGGAACCGGAGGAGCCGGACGAGCCACCGGAGCTCGCGCCCACGGTGTCGCCGACCTTCGCCGAGACGGACGCGACCGTCCCGTCCACCGAGGCGGTCAGGGTGGTGCCGGTCAGCGCCGCCTGGGCGTTGGCGAGGGTGGTCTGCGCGGTGGCGACCTGCTGCTGGGCCTGGGCGACAGCCGCGTCGTCGACCTTGGTGGTGGTGATGGTGGTGGTCTGCGGAGCGGGCGTGCTGTTCGCGCCCGCTCCGCGTTCCCCACCACCACCGCCGTTGCCGCCGGCGCCGGAGGTCGCACCCGGCAGCGGCTGGGTGGTCGTGGTGGTGACACCGGCCTGCGCCTTGGTGAGGTTGGCGTTGGCCGTGGTGAGGGACGCCTGGGCGGCGTCCACCTGCTGCTGGGCGGCCGTGGTGTCGACGGTGGCGAGCAGCTGGCCCTTCTTGACGGCGTCCCCGACCGCGACCTTGACCGAGGTGAGCCGGCCGCCGGTGGCGAAGTCCTGGGCCGCGTCGGTCGGTGAGACCAGGGTGCCGGTTCCGGACACGGTGGCCAGGACCGTTCCCTTGGCCACGGTCGCCGTACGGATCTGGGTCTTGCCGGCGGCGGCACTGGTGCCGCTGTTCACTGTGGCGTACACCAGGGCGGCACCGCCCAGGAGCGCCACGCCGAGCGCGGAGTTGACGAGGACGACGCCTCGCCGTCGCGGGAGCACCTTCATGCCGGACAGCTTTCCTGGGCGCTCTTGCGGAGCCCTGGGCGCGGGCTGGGAGAAGACTGACCGGGCGGATCCGGGCATTCCGGTCACACCGCCCGGTTCGCGCGGGCGCCTTGGCCGTGCCGTGGGCCGTCGTTGGCCGAACTCCCAGCGGGCTCCCAGTGAGTTCCGATGATCTCCAGCCATCCGGCAGCGCCCCGGGCGGCCGGCCCGGGGCGCCGGAAACGCCGCAGGGGCGCACCGCGAACCGGTACGCCCCTGCGACGGAGCCTGCGAAGGCCCCTGCGGAGGAGCCTGCGAAACCTACGGAACCCGCGAAACCGCCGGTCAGAGCGTCTTGCGGAACGCCTCCGCCACCGAGAGGAAGATCGAGTTGCCCTCGGTCTCGCCGATCGAGATCCGGACGCCCTCCGGGAACGGCCGGACGATCACCCCGGCCTCGGCGCACGCGACGGCGAACTCCTGCGAGCGCTCGCCGAGGCCCAGCCAGACGAAGTTGGCCTGCGAGTCCGGGATCTCCCAGCCCTGGGCGCGCAGCGCGGCCACCACCCGGGTGCGCTCCTCGACCAGCGCGTCCACCCGCTCCAGCAGCGCCTGCTCGGCGCGCACCGAGGCGACGGCGGCGTTCTGGGCGAGCTGGCTGACGCCGAACGGGACGGCGGTCTTGCGCAGCGCGTTGGCCACCGGCTCGTGCGCGATCGCGAAGCCGACCCGCATGCCCGCGAGGCCGTACGCCTTGGAGAAGGTGCGCAGCACGCAGACGTTGGGGCGGTCCCGGTAGAGGTCGATGCCGTTGGGCACCTCGGGGTCGCGGATGAACTCGATGTACGCCTCGTCGACGACCACCAGGACGTCGGACGGGACGGCGTCCAGGAAGCGCTCCAGCTCGGCGCGGTGGATCACGTTGCCGGTGGGGTTGTTGGGGTTGCAGACGAACACCAGCCGGGTCTTCGGGGTGATCGCGGCGAGCATCGCGTCCAGGTCGTGGTCGCCGGCCTCGGTGATCGGCACCGGGACGGGGGTCGCGCCGGCGACCTGGGTGATGATCGGGTACGCCTCGAAGGAGCGCCAGGCGAAGACCACCTCGTCGCCGGGGCCCGCGGTGGCGAGGATCAGCGACTGGGCGACGCCGACCGAGCCGGTGCCGGTGGCGATGTGCTCGACGGGCACGCCGAAGCGCTCGGCCAGCACCTCGCTGAGCTCGCCGACGGCCATGTCGGGGTAGCGGTTGAGCGAGCCGGCCGCCGCGACCGCCGCCTCCAGCACGCCGGGCAGCGGGTCGTACGGGTTCTCGTTGGAGGACAGCTTGTACGCGTCGGCGCCGGCCGGCTTGCCGGGCTTGTAGGTGGGGATGCCGTCCAGGGTCGGCCGCAGCCGCGGGCCCTGCGCTGACGTACTCGTCACGGTCCTACTCCTTCTCGATGCTGTCCGCGCGCGTTCGGCACGCGTTCGGCGCGTGTTCGGCGCGTGTTCTCCGGTGCGGTCGCCCCCGCCACCTGTGGGATCGCCACCGTGCCCGGGATCTCGGAACGCGTCCGGGGCACCCCGGTCGGGTGCCTTGAACGATACCGACCGCGCTCACCCGTAGGGGTGAGATGCCCGGTCGGGTGACAGGCGCAGATCAGCCATTCTGCCGGGTTCCTTTGGCACATGTCAGAGGTAAGACGGCTGGTTTCGTGCGGGTATCGAAGGAGCGCACCCCGGCTCACTCTTGGAGAAACGTATCTCCGAGGGCTCCCGATGCGCCGGTCACAGACCCTTGTCAGGAGCCATACGATCGGTCCGCCATGACAGCAGCAGCCAACCAGAGCGGTCGGCGTCCCACCACCTCACGGCGTCTGGAGCGGGCCGGCATCCGGGATGTGGCAGCAGCCGCCGGAGTGTCGATCACCACCGTCTCCGACGCGCTGAACGGAAAGGGCCGCCTGCCCGACGAGACCCGCAGCCGGGTGCGCGAGGTCGCCGAACGCCTCGGCTACCGGCCCTCCGCGGCCGCCCGCACCCTGCGCACCGGACGGTCCGGCCTGATCGGGCTGACCGTCACGACCTACGGCGAAGAACCGTTCACCTTCACGGAGTTCGCGTACTTCGCCGAGATGGCCCGGGCCGCCACCAGCGCCGCCCTCGGCCGCGGCTACGCGCTGGTGGTGCTGCCCGCCTCCTCCCGCCACGACGTCTGGGGCAACATCGCCCTGGACGGCACCGTGGTGATCGACCCGCCCGACCAGGACCCCCTGGTCAGCGAGCTGTACCGGTCCGGCGTCCCGGTCGTCAGCGACGGCAAGCCCGGCAACTGCCCGGTCACCGCCTGGGTCGACAACGACCACGAGGCCGCCGTGCTCGGCATCCTCGACCACCTCTCCGAGGCCGGCGCCCGCCGCATCGGCCTACTCACCGGCACCAGCACCGACACCTACACCCGGCTCTCCACCGAGGCCTACCTCGGCTGGTGCACCAAGGTCGGCCAGGAGCCGGTCTACGAGGCCTACCCCGCGCACGACCCGGCCGCCGGCGCCGTCGCCGCCGACCGGCTGCTCGCCCGCCCCGACCGGCCCGACGCCGTCTACGGCCTGTTCGACCCCAACGGCACCGACCTGCTCGCCGCCGCCCGCCGCTACGGCCTGCGGGTCCCCGACGACCTGCTGCTGGTCTGCTGCAGCGAGAGCGACGTCTACGCCACCACCGAACCGCCGATCACGACGCTCTCCCTCAAGCCCCGCCGGATCGGCACCACCGTGGTCAACCTGCTCATCGACGCCATCGAGGGCGTCGACTCCGGGACGGGCGTCGACATCGCCCGGCTCTTCCCGCCGCGCTTCCGCACCGCCGGCACCGGCCCGCCACCGGGCACCCTGATGCCGACCGAGCTGATCGTCCGCGCGTCCTCCCTGCGCCGGAGCCCGCGCACCACCGTCAGCCCTCCCCGGCCCCCGGGCGAGGTCTAGACCATACCGAGCCGGGACAAAACGGACCTTGCGGGACGGCCCGGCTGACGCTCCGGAGGATTGGATACCCACCAGGTGACGACGCCGGGAGAGTGGTCTTCCTATGATGGGCGAATGACACCCGAGGACCGCTTCCCCGGGCCTGAACACCCCGACTCAGGCCCCCGCCACCAGCCGGACCTCGACGTGCTGCCGTACGGCACCTACTACGAACCGGAGCCCGCCACCGGCTACCCCGGCACGCCGTACGAAGCGGAGACCTACAGCGGCTACGGCGGAGCCCGCTACCTGGAGCAGCACTGGCCCGCCGACGGGCAGGACCACACCGTGCACGCCCCGGAGAACGCCCCGGTCTTCCACCAGGACCACCTCGGTTCCCACCAGGACCACCCCGGCTACGAGCCGACCCTGCCCGACCAGCAGTCCCCCGCCCACCAGGCCCCCGCCCACCAGGCCCCCGGCCGCGACGACCCGCCGACCATCGAACTCGGCCCGCCGCTGCCCGACCCCTCCGCGCCCAGCTACCCGTACCCCGCCCCCGGCCCCGGCGAGCCCCCCGGCCCGCTCTACGTCGTCGGCGACGTGCACGGCTACCTGGAGGAACTGCGCGCCGAGCTGCGCCACCAGGGCCTGATCGACGCCGAAGGCCACTGGTCCGCCGGCCGCTCCCGGATCTGGTTCCTCGGCGACTTCACCGACCGCGGCCCCGACGGCATCGGCGTCATCGACCTCGTGATGCAGCTCGCCGCCGAAGCCGCCGCCGCCGGCGGCTACTGCCGCGCCCTGATGGGCAATCACGAACTGCTCTTCCTCGGCGCCGCCCGGTACGGCGACGAACCCGTCCAGTCCACCGCCGGCACCGCCTCCTTCCTCGCCGCCTGGCGGCTCAACGGCGGCCAGCAGCACGACCTGGACCGCCTGGAGGGCCACCACATCAGCTGGCTCTCCCGGCTGCCCGCCATCGCGCTGGAGGACGGCCACCTGCTGCTGCACTCCGACACCACCGCGTACCTGGAGTACGGCGAGTCCATCCCCGACGTCAACGACGCCGTCCACAGCCTGCTCGCCGACGAGGGCGTCGACGAGTGGTGGGACTGCTTCCGCCGCTTCACCAAGCGCTTCGCCTTCCGCGGCGACGCCGGCCCGACGGCCGTCCACGAACTCCTCGACACCTACGGCGGCACCCGCATCGTGCACGGGCACAGCCCCATCCCGTACCTCACCGGCGCGGTGCACGCCGACGACGGCCAGCCGCCGCACATCCCCGGCCCCTACGTCTACGCCGACGACCTCGCGGTGGCCATGGACGGCGGCGTCACCATGGAAGGGCGCCTGCTCGTCGCCCGACTCCCCGTCAACTGAGGCCCGCGGGCCAGGGCCGGTCGAACGGGCGTTCCCGGCGCCCGGGCCGCCGCACGCGCGCGGGCCGGGGCGCGAAATTCCGGAAACCGACTGTCAGCACGGCCGCGCCCGCCCCTACCATGAGGCACACCACACCCGGCCGCCCGTCCGGCGGCCCGCCTCCGCGCCCGTTTCGGCGCCCCTGAGGGCCCCGCGGCCCCTGGGGCGGAGCGAACCGGGGTCCGCATGAACGGGGTCCCCATGACCAACCCCCCGCCGCTGCTCGCCGAGGACCGCCCGGAATACGAGCGCCTCCTCGCCGAAGCCCTGCGCGACCGCACCGTCCTCACCGCCCTGCGCGCACCCGGCGCGCTCACCACCGACCAGCTGCGCATCCGCGCCCTGCGCGACGCCGACGCCATCGCCGCTGCGGCCGCCACCGAGTACGCGCACTACACCCGGCTGCGCGAGACCCTGCGCACCACACCCCCGCCGCCCCCGGGCGCCGAACCCATCGCCCCCGGACTGCTCACCCAACTGCGCTCCGCCAACGGCGGCGCCGGGCTCTTCCCCGTCCTCACCGTGCTCACCCCGGTCCTCGCCTGGACCGCCGCCCTCGTCCTGCTGCTCATCGGCTACCTGCTGCGCGCCGCCAACCCCGACCTCACCCTCGCCCGCAGCCTCGTCACCGCCGGCTGGGTCGCCCTCGCCGCCGGAGTCGCCGCGATGGCCATCGGCATCATCGGACTCGTCCTCACCGCCATACGCGACGGCGGCGCCGCCGCCCCGGCCGGCACCGACCCCGAACTCGCCGCCGAACTCGCCGACGCCCGCCGCGAATGGCGCACCGCGCTGCGCGACCGCGGCCTGCTCCCCTACCTGCACACCCACCTGCCCGCCGTCCCCGCCGGCGCCCCCGACTTCACCAGCCCGGGGTACACCTCACCCGACTTCTCCAGCCCGGGCCCCGTCCCCACCGCCGACTACACCTCGCCCGACTTCACCAGCCCCGGCACCGTCCCCACCCCGGCCCCCGACTTCACCGCCCCCGGCTACACCAGCCCCGCCTTCACCAGCCCCGACGACGTCACCTGAACACCGGACACCGGCGGCCGCCCGCCCAGCAGCCGCTCGCCCAGCGCCCGCTGGCCGCGCGCGAGCCACCCCACCGGCCAGCGCAGCAGCACGTACAGGCAGAGCCCCCAGCCGGCCGCGTGCACCGCCCACACCCCGGCCATGGTCGGGCCGCCCCAGGCCTGGTGGTAGTCCGTGTCCAGGTACCAGACCGGGTACCCGAAGTTCCGCACCGAGTTGAAGAGCGAGTACCCCACCAGCAGGAACGCCGCCGCGTCCAAGGGCAACCCGAGCGCCGCCCGCCCCAGCACCCGGCCACCGGTCCAGCCCCGGCCCCCGGACACCCACGCCTGCCACCGCGCGGCCCGACCGGGCCGGCCGGCGAGCACCAGCGCCGCCCCCACCACCCCGGCCGGCAACGCCAGGAAGGCCCGGGCGGCGGTGCTGGTCTGACGGCGGATCGCGGACATCTTCGGGCTCCTCACCCTCGTTCGGCTGTTGGCCTCACCCTCCCGTGACACCGACCGGGCGGTCGTCACACCACGGGGCCGGATCAACCGTCATACCCCGGTACGACGTCCGGTGGTGCGCCGCTGCTCCCCCGCACGGGGGAGCCGGTTCCCCCCGGGTGCAGACCGTCGTCTTCCGGCTCGGCTCACCGGGTGCCGGTGGGCAACAGCCGTCAGGAGGTCAGCAGTTCGGCCGCCGGGGTGTGGTTCCCGGTCGCGGACGCCCCCGCCATCGCCGTGGAGGCCTTCTCCGGGTCGGTACGGGGCGGCACCACCAGGAGGAGGAAGTGGTCCTGGAATCCCCGGGTGACGCTGATGGTCGCGTGGCTGCTGGTGAGCCAGTTGACCCTGATCAGGAGGCCGTTCACCACGACGGACCGGGGCACGCCGTCCCAGGCCGAGGTGTCGAGGCCCACCCGGATGATGCGCCCCAGGTGGGCGCCGAGCGCGGTGACCAAGTCCGGCAGTTCGGCCAGCACCCGGTTCGAACGCGGCCACCAGGCGCCGTCGAAGACCCCGCCCCGCGACATCGTCGGCTCCAGCACCAGACGTGGCAGCAACGGGACGCCGGGCACGGACCACGGCCCGGGGGTGGCGGGAACAGGGAGGGGGATCGGCAGCATCAGAAGCCGCCCGTCCGGTCCGCAGGGACCTGTCATGACCCAGGGCGACACCAGCGCCGGTACCGGTATACGGAATGTCCTCGGTTGTCTCCCAACGGTACTCCGCGGCACCCTCCGACGGGCCTCCCGTCACGGGAGTACGCTCGAAGACATCCAGGGCATTCCGCATCCCGGTACCCGTTCCGGCTTCGTTCTGGGTGAAGGGTCGTCCGAGCCGTTCCGGCCGGGCACCCGGGGACGGGAAGCGGTGACCACCGTGACCACTCACGCCCCGCAGGCGGCACGCACCGGGCACGGCCTCACGGTCGCCGACGCGATGGAGCCCTGCGAGTACCAGATAGCCGACGACAGCACCGTCGACCAGGCCAACGACATCCTGCGCGGCGCCCACGTCGAGTACCTGCTCGTCCGCGACCACGACGGCCGGTGCGAGGGGCTGGTCACCCGCACCGGGCTCCACACCTTCCTGGAGCACCCCCGGACCACCGAGCGGACCTCGATCGGCGCCACCGTGCACCAGCGCGGCCCGTTCGCCTGGCCGGCCCTGGGCCTGGCCCTGGCCGCGATCACGATGCGGATCAAACGCATGGCGGTCTGGCCCGTCGTCGACGACGACGGCTACATCCTCGGCATCCTCACCGCCGACCGCGCCACCGGCCTCCTCGAACCCGCCGCCGTCCTCGCCTGACCCGCACCGCCCCGCCCCGCCCCGCCGGGACGCTGCCCCGGGAGCCCCGACGCGAATTGTCAGACACGCCCTACGGGCCGATCGAGGCGAAGACCTCGATGTCGCACTTCGCCGCGCCGCTGCGCCTGATCCTCGCGTCACTGGTGATCAGCGGTACGCCGAGGGCTTCCGCCAGGGCGACGTACTGGGCGTCGTAGGCGCTGAGGTTGGCATGCAGCTTCTTCACCCTGTCCCAGAACGCCAGCGTCTCCCGCTTGGCAATGGGAAGCATCCGGTAGGCGGCGACCGCTCGTTCCACTTCCCGCTCGGTCAGCTTGCCGCCCCGCTGCATGCCGAGGAGGGCCGACTGGATCTCGTAGTCCAGGAGGGTGGGGGCGTAGACGTCCCCCGCCGCGGCCACCCGGCCCCGGACGAGTTCCCCGTCCGGGCCGTGCGCCGTGAGGACCAGGACCAAGGCGGAACAGTCGATGACGATCAACGCCCGGCTCGCCCCTCGTCGATGGCCGCGACGACGTCGGCGGCACTGACGCGGGCGGTGGTCTCGCGGTCCAGCCGCGCCATCATCTCCGCCATCGTGGGCCTGGACGCCTCCCTGGCAATCAGGTCCTGCATGAACGCCTGCAGCGACTTGCCGGCCTGGGCGGCGCGGACCTTCAGAGTCTGGATCTGGTCGTCCGGGACGTCCCGGATGGTGAGCGCTGTCATGTCTGCATTCTAGCGCCGATGCCTGCACAATGCAGACTGTCAAGCCCGCGCGGTTCGCGCGGCAGCCTCAGTCGGCCAGTCGCAGCCCGACTAGGGGCAGATCAACTCGATGGTCGGGAAGTACGTGCGGTAGCGCGTGGCATCACGGGTCAACAACCGGTAGCCGCGCACCGCCGCATGCGCACCGATGTAGAAGTCCGGCAACGGTGCGGTCTTCTGCCCGCCGCGCTTGCGGTACAGCAGAAATGCCTTGCCGGCCAGGAACCCCGCCTCGTAGGGGAGCGGCTCCCGCCCGAAGTCCTCGGCCGGAAGGACGGCGTCAAGGTCCTCGATCGCGGCGTATGCCACCGAGACCTCCGCGTAGACGATCGGGTTGATCACCACTTCGCCCTCGTCCTGGGCCTTGGACAGCGCGGCCTCCGACCAATCGGCCCAGGTCTCGTCGTCCGTCATCAGATCCAGCAGCACGCAGGAGTCCACCAGCGTCACCGGCCGCGCCCGGCCCGGTTCGACCAGCCTCAACCGGCTACTCGCCACGCAACAGCTCCATGATCTCGTCAGTGGACATGCCGCCCGCGGCGCTTCCCCTCATCCGGCGGGCCGCCCGCTGCCCCCTGGTGCCGTGGCCTGCCCGACGCACTATCCGCAGGACGCCGTCCTCCTCGATGACGTCCACCTCGTCTCCGGGACGCAGGCCGCACTTCTCGCGAAGATCCGCGGGGATCGTGACCTGCCCCTTGCTGTTGAGCCGCATCTCCCACCTCCGAAGTAGCACGTATTACCACTACCACGTAATACTAGCTCGGCGACCGACTCCCCCGGTGGCCCGCGTGCAGCCCCGTGGCCCAGGCATGCCGAAGCGCTGCCACAGGAACAGCGAGACACCCGGAGCAGCGCTTCGACAGAACGACGTCAGTCGGCGAGGGGGAGGTAGACCCGGTTGCCCTGGGCGGCGAACTCGGCGGACTTCTCCGCCATGCCCGCCAGGGCCTCGGCGTCGAACTCGGTCTCCACGGCGCTGGAACCGTCACCGTGCTCGGCGCGGATCTTCTGACTGATCTTCATCGAGCAGAACTTCGGGCCGCACATGGAGCAGAAGTGGGCCGTCTTGGCGGGTTCGGCGGGGAGGGTCTCGTCGTGGAAGGCGCGGGCGGTCTCCGGGTCGAGGGCCAGGTTGAACTGGTCCTCCCAGCGGAACTCGAAGCGGGCGTCGGAGAGGGCGTCGTCCCAGTCCTGGGCGCCGGGGTGGCCCTTGGCGAGGTCGGCGGCGTGGGCGGCGATCTTGTAGGTGATCACGCCGGTCTTGACGTCGTCGCGGTTGGGCAGGCCCAGGTGCTCCTTGGGCGTGACGTAGCAGAGCATCGCGGTGCCCCACCAGGCGATCATCGCGGCGCCGATGCCCGAGGTGATGTGGTCGTAGCCGGGGGCGACGTCGGTGGTGAGCGGGCCGAGGGTGTAGAACGGCGCCTCGTCGCAGATCTCCTTCTGGAGATCCATGTTCTCCTTGATCTTGTGCATCGGGACGTGGCCCGGGCCTTCGATCATCACCTGGACGTCGCGCTCGCGGGCGATCCGGCCGAGTTCGCCGAGGGTCTGCAGTTCGGCGAACTGCGCCTCGTCGTTGGCGTCCGCGATAGAACCGGGGCGCAGGCCGTCGCCGAGCGAGAAGGTGACGTCGTAGCGCGCGAGGATGTCGCAGAGCTCCTCGAAGTTGCTGTAGAGGAAGTTCTCCTGGTGGTGCGCCAGGCACCAGGCGGCCATGATCGAGCCGCCGCGCGAGACGATGCCGGTCTTGCGGCGGGCGGTCAGCGGGACGTACCGGAGCAGGACGCCGGCGTGGACGGTCATGTAGTCGACGCCCTGCTCGCACTGCTCGATGACGGTGTCCCGGTACACCTCCCAGCTCAGGTCCTCGGCCTTGCCGTCGACCTTCTCCAGGGCCTGGTAGAGCGGCACGGTGCCGATCGGCACGGGGGAGTTGCGCAGGATCCACTCGCGGGTGGTGTGGATGTTGCGGCCGGTGGAGAGGTCCATGACGGTGTCGGCGCCCCAACGGGTGGCCCAGGTCATCTTCTCCACCTCCTCCTCGATCGAGGAGGTGACGGCGGAGTTGCCGATGTTGGCGTTGATCTTCACCAGGAAGTTGGTGCCGATGATCGCCGGCTCCACCTCGGGGTGGTTCACGTTGACCGGGATGACGGCCCGGCCGCGGGCCACCTCGGCCCGCACGTACTCGGGGGCGAGGCCCTCGCGCAGCGCCACGAACTCCATCTCGGGGGTGACCACGCCCCGTTTGGCGTAGGCGAGTTGGGTGACGGCGGCACCGCCGCGGCCGCGCAGGGGGCGGCGCGGGCGGCCCGGGAAGACGGCGTCCAGGTTGCGCAGGTTCCCGCCGCGCGGCGAGGTGTGCTTGATCCCGTCGTCCTCGGGGCGGGCCTCGCGGCCGTCGTACTCCTCGACGTCGCCGCGCAGGCGGATCCAGGCGTCGCGCAGGGCGGGCAGGCCGCGCCGCACGTCGGGTTCGTAGGCCTGGTCGGTGTACGGGCCGGAGGTGTCGTACAGCGGGACGGTCCTGCCGTTGGTGAGCTGCACCTCGCGGTACGGGACCCGCAGGTCGGGCCGGGACCCTTCGCGGTAGGCCTTGCGCCAGGCCGGGGTGGGGTAGCCAGTACCGGCGCTGGTGACGGTGGCGGTGGCGGTGGCGGTGGCGGCCTCGCCGGCCTCGCTGCCGCCGGCCTCGGTGCCGCTGTTCCCGGTGTTGCGGGCAGGCTGCGGCTGTGCTTCGAACGTGGTCATCTGACCTCAAACTCCCTACGCCGGCATTACCCGGTCAGGTTCCTGCGGTCGACGCAGCCGTCGGTCCGTCCGTCGACGTTCCGGTCAGCGCCCTCTCAGCCCGGTGCTCCGAGCTCCCGCGTCGGCAGGCGGTGTTGCCTGCACATGACGCCCAACACCGTAGCGAGCCGATCGCCGCAGGTCCAGCACGCCTCCGGCCGGCCGGACGCCGCGCCGGGAACGCCGAAGGCCCGGCCCCCCGTCCAGGGGGCCGGGCCTCGAACGGTTGCTCAGCCCTTGGCGGCCTTCTTCACCAGGACCACCACGGCGGCGGCGATACCGGCGACGACCAGCACCTTGATCATGATGCTCAGCAGGGCGCCGACGACACCGAAGACGAATCCCACGATGTTCCAGAGCAGCACCAGGACCAGCACCGGGATGACGATGTTCCGCACCCAGGAGGGCAGCGACTTCCAGAGCTCAGCCATGACCGTTCCTTCTCTCCCCGTGGGGTCGGCTGCCGTCCGGTGCCGCATCCCGCTTGCTTTCGGTACTTCGATCGTACGGGGACACGAGTGCCGGAACGAGGCCCGATGGCCCGGAGAGAACCCCTAGATCACCCCGACCCGGGGCCCAGGGGAGACCCGGGTACGGGCCTCGGGGACGACCCCCGGAAAGGGCCCCGCACCCCCTGCGACCAGCGGTCAGACCGGCCAGCGCTCGCCGCGCCAGGCGGCGTCCCAGAACATCCACTCGTAGCGCGAGGTGGTCGTGAAGTGCTCGACGACCCGGCGCCGTTCGGCCGGGGAGATCTCCTCGCCGAGACGGTCGGTGAGCGCCAGCACCCGGCGGACGACGGACTGGAACGCCTCGTCGCCGTAGGTGGCGATCCACTTGGCGTACAGCGGGTCGGGGGAGCCCTGGGCGAGCAGCGCCTCGCCGACCCGGGCGTAGATCCAGTAGCAGGGCAGCACCGCGCCGACGGCCTCGGCGAAGGAGCCGCCGTAGACGGTGGCCAGCAGGTAGCTGGTGTAGGCCCGGGTGGTGGGCAGCACCGGTTCGGCGGCGGCCTGCTCGGCGCTGCCGCCGAAGGCGGTCAGGAACTCGGCGTGCATGCCCTGTTCGGCGGCCAGCGCGCCGACCGCGTCGTCGGCGAAGGCCCGCACGTCCTCCTCGCCGGGCGCCTTGGCGGCGCAGACGGCGAGCGCGCGGGCGTAGTCGCGCAGGTAGTGCGAGTCCTGGACGACGAAGTGGCGGAAGGCCGCACGCGGCAGGGTGCCGTCGGTGAGGCCGCCGATGAAGGGGTGGGCGAGGATCTCGGCGTACACCGGCTCGATGGCCGCCCAGAGTTCTTCCGTCAGGCTCTTGCTCATGCCCAGGACCCTAGACGGTCGGCCCCGGCCGGCCCGCGGACGGTCAGTCCCCGGCCGGTTCCCGATCGGTCCGCAGACGGTCAGCCCTCGGGCGGGGAGAACACCACCAGGACCCGCAGCTCCTCGGTGACGTGGTGGAAGCGGTGCTCGGTGCCGGCCGGGACGTAGACGACGGTGCCGCGCCCGACCGTGGCGGTCTCGGCGCCGACGGTCAGTTCGGCGCGGCCGCTGATCACCTGGTAGATCTCGTCCTGGTCGTGCGCGGTCTGCGGGTCGGTGTCGCCGGGGGAGAGCGCGTAGAGCCCGGCGGACATCCGCGGTTCGCGCAGGAAGCGCAGGTACGCGCCGTCGTTCGCCGCGCGTTCGACGTCCAGTTCGTCCAACCGGAACAGCTTCACCGCTGCTCCCCTCCTTCGTCCATCCACCGTGCGGGCCACGGGCATTCAACACCACGGGCGCCGGACCGGGGGCGCCAAGATGTCCGGCGAGAGCGCCAACATGTCCGAGGAGAGCTTCCCCCGGGGCGGCGGGGCCTGCCAGGCTTGGGCGTCATGAAGGGTTTCCTCATCAAGACAGTGATCAACGCGGTGGCCATCTGGGTCGCCGCCTGGATCGTCAACGGTATCCAACTCGCGAGCGGCAAGGCCGACCTGGGACACAAGGCCCTGACGGTGGTCGCCGTCGCCGTGGTCTTCGGCCTGGTCAACTTCCTGATCAAGCCGCTGGTCAAGCTGTTCTCGTTCCCGCTGTTCATCCTCACCCTGGGGCTGATCACCTTCGTGATCAACGCCCTGATGCTGTGGCTGACCTCCTGGGCCGCGGGGAAGCTGCACCTGGACTTCAACGTCACGGGCTTCGTGCCGGCGCTGCTCGGCTCGCTGATCATCAGCCTGGTCTCGTGGGGGCTGCACCTGGCCCTGGACGACGACTGACCTCGGCCGCGGCCGGGCACCGACTGGCCGAACCCGACCTGGCCGGGCACCGACTGGCCGAACCCGACCTGGCCGGTCACCGACCGGCCGAACACGAGAGGGGCCCGCGCCCGGGTGGTTCACCCGGCGCGGGCCCCTTCGTCGGTGGCGGCGGCGCGGCCACCGCTCACCCCGCGTTCTCACATCCCCGGAGGATGTCCGCGAGCTGGGCGTCGAGTTCCTGCCCGGTGATCTCCTGGCCCATCGGCACCAGCCGGTCGGTGCGCGCCAGGAAGGCGACCAGCGGCGGCGCCGAGGCCCGCAGCAGGGCGTCCCCCTCGGGGGAGTGCAGCACGATGCAGACCTCGGTGAGCTCCTCGCCGACCGGGTGGATGTGCACGTCACCCTCGCCGGAGGGCCGGCTGATGCCGTCGAGCAGCAGCTCGCGCGCGAACACCCAGGTGACGGGTTCGTCGCCGGGCAGGTGGAAGGTGAACCGGACGGCGTACGGGTCGTCGGGCTCGTACGCCAGGTCCACCACGATGCGGAAGGAGAGCTCGTGCGAGACCACGAGGTTCATCACCAGGTGTCCCTGGACTGTGCTGTGCTGCATGGCGCCAGTACCTCTCGTGGGGCGTGGGGGGCGGCCGGGTGGGCCGTGGGGTGGGGGACGGGGGGCTTCGGATGCGGGGGGCTTCGGGCGTGGGGCCGTGATCGTCAATTGCTGGGCTTGGGGCGGTTTCTGACGGTTTTGTGCAACCAATCCCTGTTAGATCACCATCGTCCACGTTTGGGGACGTAGTGGACAAGGTGTGCTTTTTCAAATGGTGAACGGACGGGATCCGTACCGGCGCGAGGAGCGTCAGAGGACGAACGACGGGCCCATCGCGCCCACGCTGCGCCGCAGTTGGCCGGCGACGACGGTCAGCCGGTCGGCCTGTTCGACGGGCAGCGACAGGGCCATGGTGGCGACCATCGGCCCGACGGTGATGGGGACGGCCGCGCAGACGGTGCCGAGCGCGTACTCCTGACGTTCCAGGACGGGCATGGTCGGCCGCAGCGAGGCGAGCCGGCGCAGGACGGCGGCCTCGCCGGTGACGGTGGAGGGGGTGAGCCCGACCGGCGGGTGGCGGGCGAGGTGGTCACGGCGCTCCTCCTCGGACAGTTGGCCGAGCAGGCACTGGCCGATGGCGTGCGCGTGGCCGGTGGCGCGGAGGTCGGCCCAGGGCTGGACGGCGGGGCGGCCGGGGTCGTCGGCGACGTCCACCACGTGGATCTCGCCGTCCCGGTAGAGCGCGAAGTAGACCGGGGCCCCGAGTTCGTCCCGTAACCGCTGCATCCGCGTGCGCAGGTCGTGCCGGTCGGACTGCCGGTCGTCGGCCCGGCCTATGCCGTTGACCGACTCCCCGTAGAAGAACCGGCCGTCGGAGCGCCGGAGGTAGCCCTCGTGGGTGAGGGTGCGCAGCAGGTGGTAGGCGGTGCCGAGCGGCAGTCCGGCGGCGCGGGCCAGTTGCTTGGCGGTGGCGCCCTGCCGGAATCCCCCGACGGCCTCCAGCAGCCGCAGCGCCCGCTGGACGGAGCCGATCAGGGTGGGGCCGCGGCCCTTGCCCGGCGAGGTGGACGGCGAGGTGGGCGTCGGCGGGCCGCCGGGCGGCGAGGTGGGCGTCGGCGACCTGGCGACGCGCCCGGTGCGGACCGTCCTGGACGGCTCTGCGATCTGATCCATGGCCACGTCCATCCCCCAGCCCGAGTCAATGCACAGAAAGGGCATCCGGAGCGAAGCCCTCCGATCTGCCCGATAGTGGCTCATTGCAGCACAGGGACGACCTCCCTGCAATCACTCTTACAGCGATCACTCGGCAAAATCCTTCGATTCGAAGGTAAATATCAGAATCGATCGACATTTGGAAGATCAGTTCAAGGTTCACCTTCGCTATCCAAGATCTATCCGCAGTTACTCCCCGCCCCCGAACGGACGCACCGGTTCGGGCGGGTTTCGGCCGGACCGTCCCGCGGGAGACTCCCGCACAACGCTCCAGCCCCGGAGGTCGCCATGGGCCCCGACAACCGAACCCCGCCGCCCCGCCCGGTGGTGAAGCGCACCGCGCGGGCGATCCTGCTGGAGCTCGACCCGGACGACCCGTACGGCCCGGCCTCGATCGTGCTGATCCGGCGGGTCCGGCCCGGCTCGCCCCAGCCGTACTGGATCACTCCCGGCGGCGGGGTCGAACGCGGAGACCGCACCGTGGTCGAGGCGCTGCACCGCGAGGTGGACGAGGAACTCGGCGGCAAGATCGTCGACGTGGTGCCCGCCTTCGTCGACACCATCAGCCACACGCACCATGACGACGGCACCCTGCTCCACCCGCACGGGGTCAAGGTGCAGCACTTCTTTGCCTGCCGGCTCGCCTCGATGGACCTCAGCCGGCGGCACGGCCCCGAGGTGGACGAGCCCAACGGCGAGTACCAGGTGGTCCGGCTGCCGTTCACCCGCGAGGGGGTGACCTCCGTCAACGTCGTCCCGCCCCGGCTGCGGGCGTACCTGGCGGCCAACATCGAGGGCGTCCGTGCGCTGCTCGCCCCGGACCTCGGCTGACCGACCGCTCACCCCGCCGCCCGCTCACCCCGCCGCGAGGTCGCCCACCAGGTCGTGCCGGATCCGCTCGGCCGGCACGCCCGAGCGCAGCAGCACCCCGACGCCCCGGCGGACCATCGCGGGCGGCCCGCTGAGGAACGCCTCCCGCCCGACCCACGGCCCGAACCGCCCTACCACCTCGGGGAGTTCGCCGGTCAGCGCGCCCTCGGCCGGCCCGGTGCCGGAGAGCACCGGCCGCACTGTGAGCCACGGCAGCCGCCGGGCCAACTCGTCCAGCCCGTCCAGCTCGTACAGATCGGCGGCGCGGCGGGCCCCGTAGAACACGTCGACGGCGCCGACCGGCGTGCCGCGCTCGGCCACCTCCTCGACCAGCGCGCGGATCGGCGCGATGCCGGTGCCGCCGCCGAGGCAGAGCAGGTCCGCGCCGGCGACGTGGTCGGCGGTCATCGTGCCGGCCGCCGGGCCCAGCCGCAGGACGTCCCCGGGCGCGGCCCGGTGGACGAGCGCGTTGCTCACCCAGCCCGCCTGGACGGCCTTCACGTGGAAGGTCAGCAGCCCGTCCGGCCGGGGGGCCGAGGCGAACGAGAAGTGCCGCCAGACCCGCGGCCACCAGGGCGTCTCCAGACTGGTGTACTGCCCGGCCCGGTACGGGTACGCCTGGTCCGGCCGGACGGTGATCACCGCGACGTCCCGGGTGCGGCGCTCGTGCCGGACCACCTCGCCCTGCCACCAGGGCGGCGAGGTGCGGGCGGCGTCCTCGGCGGCCTCGATCATGATCGAGGAGACCAGCCGGTAGACCCGGCGCCAGGCCAGCTCGGTCTCGGCGTCCCACCGGCTGCCCGCGTACCTGGCCAGCGCCTGCACCAGGCACTCGCCCACCGGGCCGTAGTGGCCGGTCAGCGTGCCGTACCGGCGGTGGCCGCGGCCGAGCGCGCCGAGGTAGACGCGCAGGCCGGCCGGGTCGTCGGCGCTGCGGGCGGCGGCCAGCAGCGCGCGGAACAGGCGGTCCCGCTGGACGTCCATGGCGGCGGGGAAGAGCGCCCGGACCTCGGGGTGGTGCAGGAAGATCAGCGCGTAGAAGTGCGCGGTGGCGCGGTCGGCGACCGGCTCGACGACCGCCAGGCTGGCCCGGATCAGCTCCACGTCCCGTACGGTGAGCGGCTGTTCGACGGCGGAGGCGCCGCGGTCGGGGGCGCCGCGGTCGGGGGCGCCGCGGTCGGGGGCGCTGCGGTCGGGGGCGGGCAGTGGAGCCGGTCCACCCTCGGCGGGCTCCTGCGCGGCCCAGGCCCTGGTCCAACTGTCGCCGGGTCCAGCCCAGTTGAGGCCGGGAGCATCGGTGAACAGCGGCCGGAACGCGGGGGCGGCAGGCGGCTCGGCAGGCGGCTCCGGGTAGCCGGGCGCGGGGACGGCCGGCGGCTGCACCGGCGGGGCGGGCACCCACGGGAGGGCGGGCACCGCCGGGAGGACGGCCGTCGGCGCCTCGGCCGGGATCTGCGGCGGGAGGTCCGGCGGGTCCAGCGGCATCGGCGGCGGTTCGGGCCTCGCCCCGGCCGCCGTCGCGGCTGCCATCCCGGCCGCCGTCCCGACTGCCGCCACCTCGGCCGTCACGTGCGCCGTCGGGTCCGCCGCCGCGTCCGCCGGGAGCTCCGGCAGGCCCGGGACGGAGGCGGCGCCCGCCGATCCGTACCCGGTGCGGACCAGAAGTGTTCTGCGGGACTTCACCGCAACGTTTCGAGTACCCAAGAGAATCGTTTCGCCTCCGGCCGCCCTGCGCCACCACCTGGCTTGTCTCTGCTGGCGCCTAGGCAGCGTGGCACGCCCGAACTGCTCATCCGACAAATCACGCGAAGCCCGGACACCCGGGCCCGGGACGCGCTACTCTCCCTCGATTCGCGCCCCGTCGCCCTGGGTGCGGAGCACGCCACCCAGGGCGACCGAGCCGTGCTCAGAGCTGCCGCAGCAGCGTCCCCGGCCGCTCCACGCAGTCCGCGACGAACCGCAGGAAACCGCCCGCCGTCCCGCCGTCGCAGACCCGGTGGTCGAAGGTGAACGACAGCTGCACGACCTCGCGCACCGCCAACTCCCCCTCGTGCACCCAGGGTTTGGCGACGATCCGGCCGACCCCGAGCATCGCCGCCTCGGGGTGGTTCAGGATCGGGGTGGAGCCGTCCACGCCGAACACCCCGTAGTTGTTCAACGTGAAGGTGCCGCCGGTCAGTTCGGCCGGGGTGAGCGAGCCGTCGCGCGCCGCCTCGGTCAACCGGCCCAGCTCCTCGCCGAGTTGCTCGGTGGTGCGGGCGTGGGCGTCCCGCACCACCGGGACGACCAGACCCCGCTCGCCCTGCGCGGCGAAGCCCAGGTGCACCGCCGAGTGCCGGATGATGCCCGAACCATCCTCCGTCATACTGGAGTTGAGCTCCGGGAAGCGGGCCAGCGCGACCGTACAGATCCGGGCGAGCAGCGCCAGCACGCTCACCTTCGGGCCCGGGGCGGCATTCAACTGCCGCCGCAGCAGCATCAGTTCGGTGGCATCGGTGTCCACCCAGCAGGTCACGGCGGGGATCTCCCGGTGGCTGCGGCTGAGCTTCTCGGCCACCGCCTTGCGCAGCCCGCGCAGCGGGACGACGCCCTCCCGCGCCACCGGCGCCGGAGCCGTCGGCGCCGTCGGGGCCGCCGCCTTCACCGCGACCGCCCGTTCGATGTCCGCACGCATGATCAGCCCGTCCGGGCCGCTGCCGGAGAGCGCGGCCAGGTCGACCCCCTGCTCCCGGGCCAGCCGCCGCACCAGCGGTGAGATCACCGGCACCACGCCCGGAACGGTCCGCACCACCAGCGCGGGAGCAGCAACAACAACCGGAACAGCAACAGGAACAGCACCCCCCACCCGGCGCCGCCGCCCGCCCTTCCCCGGCTCGGCGACCCCGTACCCGACCAGCGGCCGCTCCACCTCCGCCGCCGCCCCGGCCAGCATCCCGGCCGCCGCCTCGGCCAGCAGCGAGGCCCCGTCCGCCGGAGCCACCGCGACCGTCACCAGCGGCGCGCCCACGGCGATCTCCTCGCCCTCCTCGCCGTACCGGGCGGTGACCACCCCGCCGTACGGGCAGGGCACCTCCACCACGGCCTTGGCGGTCTCCACCTCCACCACCGGCTGGTCGACCGCGATCACCTCGCCGACCTCGACCAGCCACCGCACCACCTCGGCCCCGGTGAGTCCCTCACCGAGGTCGGGCAGCCGGAACTCGCGCACGACGGGCATCATCCTCGGTCCTCCCACTGCAGCCGGGCGACCGCGTCCAGGATCCGGTCCACCCCGGGCAGGTGGTGGTGCTCCAGCATCGGCGGCGGGTACGGGATGTCGAAGCCGGTCACCCGCAGCACGGGCGCGGCCAGGTGGTGGAAGCAGCGCTCGGTGACCCGGGCGGCGATCTCCGCACCGGTGCCACCGAAGCCGCTCGCCTCGTGCACCACCACGGCCCGGCCGAGCGAGCGCACCACCCGGCAGACCGTCTCGTCGTCGAACGGCACCAGGGTGCGCAGGTCCAGCACCGCGAGGTCCCAGCCCTCGGCCTTCGCCGTCTCGGCCGCCTCCAGGCAGACCGGCAGCGAGGGCCCGTAGGTGATCAGCACGGCGGAGGTGCCGGCCCGCCGCAGCACGGCCCGGCCGATCGGCTCGACCGGCGCGGCCGGGTCGAACCCGTCCTTGCCCCAGTAGAGCCGCTTGGGCTCCAGGAAGACCACCGGGTCGTCGGAGGCGATCGAGGCCCGCAGCAGCCCGTACGCGTCGGCGACCGTCGCCGGGGTGACCACGTGCAGGCCGGGGGTGGCCGCGTAGTACGCCTCGGAGGCGTCGCTGTGGTGCTCGACCCCGCCGATGCCGCCGCCGTACGGGATGCGGACGGTGATCGGCAGCGGGAGCCGCCCGGCCGTGCGGTTGCGCATCTTGGCGACGTGCGAGAACAGCTGCTCCAGCGCCGGGTAGGCGAAGGCATCGAACTGCATCTCGACGACCGGGCGCAGCCCGTACATCGCCATGCCGATCGCGGTGCCGAGGATGCCGGCCTCGGCCAGCGGGGTGTCCAGGCAGCGGTCGGGGCCGAACTCGGCGGTCAGCCCGTCGGTGATCCGGAAGACGCCGCCGAGCGCGCCGACGTCCTCACCGAGCACGTGCACCGCCGGGTCCTCGCGCAGGGCGTCGCGCAGCGCCGCGTTGAGCGCCTGCGCCATGGTCGCCGTACGGGTCGGTGTGGCCGTCTGGTTCATCAGTGCTGCACCTCGGCCTCGGCGGCCAGCTCGGCGGACAACTGGGCGGCCTGTTCCCGCAGTTGCGGGGTCGGCTCGGCGAAGACATGGGTGAACAGCGCCATCGGGTCCAGCTCGGGGTCGGCGTGGAACTCGGCCCGCATCCGGGCCGCCAGCGCCTCCGCCTCGTCGGCCGCCGACTGCACCAGCGCGTCGTCCAGGACGCCGAGTTCGCGCAGCGAGCGGTCCATCAGCAGGATCGGGTCGTACTCCCGCCAGGCGGCCACCTCCGGATCGGTGCGGTAGCGGGTGGCGTCGTCGGCGTTGGTGTGCGCCTCGACCCGGTAGGTGAGCGCCTCGACCAGGGTCGGGCCGCCGCCGGTCCTGGCCCGCTCGACCGCCTCGGTCAGGACGCCGTGCACGGCGGGCGCGTCGTTGCCGTCCACCAGCCGGCCCGGCATGCCGTAGCCGACGGCCTTGTGGGCGAGGGTGGGCGCGGCGGACTGCGCGCTGAGCGGGACGGATATCGCGTAGCCGTTGTTCTGCACCAGGAAGACCACCGGCGCCTGGAGCACCGCGGCGAAGTTCAGCGCCTCGTGGAAGTCGCCCTCGCTGGTGCCGCCGTCGCCGAGCAGGGCCAGTGCGACCACCGGTTCGCCGGCCAGCCGGGCGGCGTGCGCCAGCCCGACGGCGTGCGGGGCCTGGGTGGCGAGCGGGGTGCAGAGCGGGGCGGTGCGGGTGGCGCGCGGGTCGTAGCCGGTGTGGGCGGTGCCGCGCAGCAGGGTCAGCGCCTCCAGCGGGTCGACGCCCCGGGAGACCACCGCGAGGGTGTCGCGGTAGCTGGGGAACAGCCAGTCGGCCTCGCCGAGCACCAGCGCGGCGGCGACCTGGCAGGCCTCCTGGCCGGTGGACGCCGGATAGACGGCCAGCCGGCCCTGCTTGGTCAGGGTGGTGGCCTGCTGGTTGAAGCGGCGGCCGACCACCAGGCGGCGGTACAGCTCGCGCAGCAGTGCGGGGTCGTACTTCTCCAGCGCGGGGGTGCCGAGCACCCGGACCGGTGAGGCGTCCGGGAGCAGGGGGGCCGGGTCGGTCCGCGGGGCGGTGGCCCCGGGGGTCCAGCCGGGCACCGCCGTGTGGTGTCTGTGGTCGAGAACGGTCATCTCGGGGCACCTCCTGGGGTGGCGGGGGCTCCCTACCGATTGTTCGGTCGTCTGTTCATCTTGACCAGAAGCGTGACAAGGTGGTGGACATTCGGCCTGAGCGGCGGTCGACTGGTGGCAGTGTGTCCAATCGGCGAGGGTGGGGGGTCATGTCGGCTGAACAGATGTCCAGACTCGACCGGGTCGACCGTTCGATCCTGCGGCTGCTGCAGCAGGACGGCCGCGCCTCGATCCGCTCGGTGGCCGAGCGGGTGCACGTGTCCCGGGCGAACGCCTACGCCCGGATCTCCAGGATGGTCGAGGACGGCATCATTCGCGGCTTCACCGCCCGCGTCGACCACGAACGGGCAGGTCAGGGCGCGTCCGCGTACATCACCCTGAAGATCGTCCAGAACTCCTGGCGCACGGTCCGGGGGCAGCTGCTGGAGCTCCCCGGGGTCGCCCACATCGCCCTGGTCGGCGGAGACTTCGACGTCCTGCTGCTGGTGCACACCGCGGACAACCACGCGCTGCGGGAGCTGGTGCTGGGCAGCATCCAGTCCATCCCCCAGGTGCTCGGCACCCGGACCATGCTGATCTTCGAGGAGACCGACCAGGTCCCCCCGGACTGACGGCCGGGCCACCGGCCGGCCGGTGGCGGCTACCGCGCGCGCAGCCCGTCGAAGGCCAGGTGGACGACCGCGTCCGCGACGCCGTCGGTGCCCTTGAGGCCCGGCCGGTACCACTCCACGATCGAGTTGATCATCCCGAACAGCAGCCGGGTGGCCAACCGCGGCTCGACGTCCGCGCGCAGCGCACCGTCCGCGACCGCCGCCCGCAGCAGCTCGGCGACCTGGTGGTCGAACTCCCGGCGCCGCTCCAGCGCCCACTGCTCGGTCACCGTGTTCCCGCGCACCCGCAGCAGCAGCGTCACGTACGGCAGTTCCGCGAGCAACACCTCGGCGGTGCGGCGCACCACGTGCTCCAGCCGCTCCACCGCCGGGCCCCGCACCGCCGCCGGCTCGGCCAGGATCGCGAACAGCCCGTCCAGCGCCCGCCCGACGGCCAGCCGCAGCAGCTCCTCCTTGCCGCGGACGTGGTGGTAGATGGACGACTTGGAGATCCCGGCCGCCCGGGACAGGTCCTCCATCGAGGTGCCGTCGTAGCCGCGCTCGTTGAACACGTCGACGGTCACCGCGAGCAGTGACTCCACGGTGTAGGCGGTACGCGTGCTGTGATCGGCCATCCTCCGAGTATCCCCGGCCGCCCCGCGCCGTACGCGATCGGGTCCGGTCGGCTCCGCACCGGCGCTCTGGTCCACACCAGCCGTGAGACGCAGGCCCTAGACTCGGCGGACGATCGTCCACGTCCAGCAGGGTGGGGTCCAGTCCGAATGAACGCAATACCGGCCGTCGCCTCCGACGTGCCCGAGCAGCGCAGCGATGATCCGGGGGGCGTGCCCGGCAGCGGCTGGCGGGAAGGCGCCCGCGCCCTGGTGGTCCGGTTCGGGCCGGCGGTGTGGTGCTACGCGGTGCTGAAGCTGATCGGCTTCACCGTCTTCATGAAGCTGCTCTCCTTCTCCGGCGACTACCTCAAGAAGCCGGCCCGGTTCGGCGGCGGCGCCAACCCCTGGGACGTGCTGGCCACCTGGGACGGCTGGTGGTACCAGCAGGTGGCCCAGTTCGGCTACCACCCGGCGCTGGTCACGATCCCCAACGGCCCGGTCGGCTTCTCCGTCGAGCAGAACTCCGCCGCGTTCTTCCCGCTCTACCCGGGCCTGATGCGGATGACCTCGGACGTCACCGGCCTCGGCCTGTACGGCGCCGGGATGCTGGTGTCGGTGGTGGCCTCGCTGTTCGCCGCCGCCGGGATCTACGCCGTGGTGGACCGGATGGCCGGCCCCAGGGCGGGCGTGATCGCGGCCGGGATCTGGGCGATCGCCCCGGGCTCGGGCGCCGAGTGGGCGGTCTACTCGGACTCCACCTTCGTCGCGCTGGCCGCCTGGGCCTGCTACTGCGTGATGACCAAGCAGTGGGTCGCCGCCGGGGTGATCACCCTGGTCACCGGGCTCAACCGGCCGACCGCCGCGGCGCTGATAGGCGCGGTCGGCCTGGCCGCGCTGGTGGAGCTGTACCGGCGGGAGAGCGGCGTCCTGCGCCCGCTGACCGCGATGCTGCTGGCCCCGGTCGGCCTGCTCGGCTACGTGGCCTGGGTGGGCTGGCGGATGGGCGAGTGGGGCGGCTACTTCCGGCTCCAGCACGACGCCTGGCTGCACTACTTCGACTGGGGCCAGGGCACCTGGCACGCGATCCGCGGCGTGCTGCTGGGCCGCAACGACTACCCGTTCGCGTTCCCGGTGCCGGACCTCTTCGCCACCCTGATCGTGCTCACCCTGCCCGTGCTGATCGTGCTGCTGATCCGGCTGCGCCCGCCGCTGGTGCTCACCGCCTACACGCTGGCCACGATCGTCTCGGTGCTGGGGAGCCTCGGCATCTTCGGCAACGTCTCGCGCTACCTGCTGCCGGCGTTCCCGCTGCTGATCGCGCTCGCGGTGGCGATGCGCAAGCTCAGCTGGCCGGTGCTGGCCGCGGTGCTGGGGTTCGGCGCGGTCGCCTCCGGCTGGTACGCGGGGTACGTCATCTTCGAGCTGGGCGTGCCGTAGGCCCTGCCCGGCACCGGCCCACGGGGGCGCGTCCACCACGGACGCGCCCCCGCGCGTTTCCCGGACACCGCGCCCGCGCGTTTCCGGACACCACCCCCGTGCGTTTTCCCGGATTCCGTCCCCTGCACCCTCTTGAGCCGACCGATCGTTCGGTTACCCTGTGACGTGTCCCGTCCTCCCTCCTGAGGAGCGCACAGATGTCCGCAGCGGTCACCCACCCCCTCGTCGGCGAGCTGGTCGAGCGCCACCAGGCCACCCTGGACGCCGCCCTCGACGCCGCCGCCAAGCGCGACTACTGGTCGCCCTACCCCGAGTTCCCGAAGGCGTACGGCGAGAGCGGCCCGGCGGACGGCAAGGCCGCCTTCGACGCCCTGCTCGGCAAGCCGTTCACCCTCGACGGCCACCCCGCCGACGGCGACCTGGTCGGCGGCGAAGCCTCCCCGTACGGCATCGAGCTGGGCATCGGCTACCCGCACGCCGAGCCGGACGCGCTGATCGCCGCGCTGAGCGCCGCCCGGCCCGACTGGGCCGCCGCCACCCCGCTGGAGCGCGCCGCCGTCTGCCTGGAGATCCTGCACCGGATCAACGCCCGCTCCCACGAGTTCGGCCAGGCCGTCATGCACACCACCGGCCAGGCCTACGGCATGGCCTTCCAGGCCGGCGGCCCGCACGCCCAGGACCGCGGCCTGGAGGCGGTCACCTACGCCTACGCCGAGCAGACCCGGCTGCCCCGCCGGGCCGGCTGGACCAAGCCCCAGGGCAAGCGCGAACCGCTGGTGATGACCAAGGAGTTCACCGTCGTCCCGCGCGGCCTCGCGCTGCTGGTCGGCTGCAACACCTTCCCCACCTGGAACGGCTACCCCGGCCTGTTCGCCTCGCTGGCCACCGGCAACCCGGTGCTGGTCAAGCCGCACCCGCGCGCCGTGCTGCCGCTCGCGCTGACCGTCCGGACCGCCCGCGAGGTGCTCGCCGAGGCCGGCTACGACCCCAACCTGGTCTGCCTGGCCGTCGAGCACGAGGGCGGCACCGTCGCCCAGACCCTCGCCGTCCGCCCCGAGATCCGGCTGATCGACTACACCGGCTCCACCGCCTTCGGCGACTGGCTGGAGGAGCACGCCAAGCAGGCCGAGGTGTACACCGAGAAGGCCGGCGTCAACGCGGTCGTCATCGACTCCACCGACGACTACAAGGGCATGCTCGGCAACCTGGCCTTCGCCCTCTCGCTCTACAGCGGCCAGATGTGCACCACCCCGCAGAACCTGCTGATCCCGCGCGGCGGCATCGCCACCGACCAGGGCGACAAGTCCTACGACCAGGTCGTCGCCGACCTCGCCGCCGCCATCGACGGCCTGCTCTCCGACGACGCCCGCGCCGCCGCCATCCTCGGCGCCGTGGTCAACCCGGGCGTGCTGCAGCGCTCGGCCGCCGCGGCCGGCGGCGAGTACGGCGAGCTCGCCCTCGCCCCGCGCGCGGTGACCTCGCCGGACTTCCCCGGCGCGACCGTCCGCACCCCCGCGCTGGTCAAGCTGGACGCCGACAAGCCGGACGACCGCGCGGTCTTCCGCACCGAGTGCTTCGGCCCGGTCTCCTTCGCCGTCGCCGTCGAGTCCACCCCCGCCGCCGTCGAACTGCTGCGCACCACCGTCCGCGACAAGGGCGCCATGACCGCCTCCGGCTACACCACCTCGCCCGAGGTGGAGGGCCTGCTGGTGGCGGCCGCGCTCGACGCCGGCGTCTCGCTCTCGCTCAACCTGACCGGCGGCGTCTACCCCAACCAGACCGCCGCCTTCTCCGACCTGCACGGCACCGGTGCCAACCCGGCCGCCAACTCGGCCTACTGCGACGGCGCGTTCGTCGCCAACCGGTTCCGTACCGTGGAGGTCCGCCGGCACGGCTGAGCGCCGTCCCGGCCCCGTCCGATCCGCTCCGGGCCCCGGCGGTCACCCACCGCCGGGGGCCCGGGGGGGGGGAGCCCCCCCCCCCCCCCCCCCCCCGGGTGGGGGAGCGCAACCGACCACACCGCCACCCGCCCACCCCCAACCCCGCGCGGGGACAAAGACCCACCTCCCCAGAAACCCACC
>NZ_JBHWIO010000032.1:71488-86978 GCF_042732075.1 Kitasatospora sp. NPDC059812 | reverse complement strand
CCCCAGCTGGGGCCGCGGGCGCGGCGCCTGCACCGGGCCGGGGGGCGCGGGGGGGGGGCGCGCGCGCCCGGGGGGGGGGGCCGGGGGGGGGGCGCGGGGCCGACGAGTCAGCCGTCCGAGGCGTCGAGAACGCCGGACGTGCTGGAGGGATCGAACGGGTCGATCGCTCAGGCGGCGGCGTTGGTGAGGATGTAGTTCACCGCGTCGCCGACGGTCTTCAGGTTCTTGACCTCGTCGTCCGGGATCTTGACGTCGAAGCGCTCCTCGGCGGCCACGACGACCTCGACCATGGACAGCGAGTCGACGTCCAGGTCGTCCGTGAAGGACTTCTCGAGCTCGACGTCCTCGGTCGGGATACCGGCGATCTCGTTGACGATCTCGGCGAGACCTTCCAGAACCTCGTCCTTGGTAGCCATACTGGCTGCTCCTCTTCGGTGTTGAACGCGTCCGACCGGCGGCCGGACGCAGGCTTTGCGGAATGAGTGGGGCGAAACGCGCCTAGGGGAGCGTAACGACTGCCGCGGCGTACACGAGACCCGCCCCGAACCCGATGATCAGTGCGAGGTCGCCGCTGCGGGCCTCGCCGCTCTCCAGCATGCGCTCCATCGCCAGCGGGATGGAGGCCGCCGAGGTGTTGCCGGTCTCGGCGATGTCGCGGGCGACCGGCACCGAGTCGGGCAGCTTGAGCGCCTTGATCATGGCGTCGGTGATGCGCATGTTGGCCTGGTGCGGGATGAACGCGCCGAGCTGGTCGGCGGTGACCCCGGCGGCGTCCAGCGCCTGCTGGGCCACCTTGGCCATCTCCCACACCGCCCAGCGGAAGACCGGCTGGCCGTCCATCCGCAGGGCCGGCCACTTGGCCTCCTCGCCCACGCCGTTGACGGCGTCGGGCTTGGCGAAGGCGGTGTCCCAGGCCTGGGTCTGCGAGATGACGTCGGACTGCGAGCCGTCCGAGCCCCAGATCAGCTTGCCGATACCGGGCGTGTCGGACGGGCCGACGATCGCGGCGCCGGCGCCGTCGCCGAAGATGAACGCGGTCGAGCGGTCCGACTGGTCGGTCAGGTCGCTCAGCCGCTCGACGCCGATCACCAGCACGTACTCGGCGCTGCCGCCGCGGATCATGCCGTCGGCCAGGCCCAGGCCGTAGCCGAAGCCCGCGCAGGCGGCCGAGATGTCGAAGGCCGGGGCGGTGCCGCAGCCGAGCCGCTCGGCGATCTCGGTGGCGATCGCCGGGGTCTGCTTGAGGTGCGAGACGGTCGCGACGATCACGCCGCCGATCTGGTCCGGGGTGATCCCGGCCTGGGCGATGGCCTTGCCGGAGGCCTGCACCGACATCTCGGCGACGCTCTCCTCCGGGCCGGCCCAGCGGCGCTCGGCGATCCCGCTGCGGGTGCGGATCCACTCGTCCGAGGAGTCGATCCACTCCAGCACCTCGGCGTTGGGGATCACCCGGACCGGGCGGTAGCCGCCCACGCCGAGGATGCGCGCGTACTGCGCGCCCTCGGACGGGCGGATCTGCGGCTTCGTCATGCCTGGGTCTCCTGATCCTGACCGCCGTGCTCCGCGACGAGTGCGCGGGCCTTGTCCAGGTCGGCGGGGGTCTTGAGGGCAAGCGTCGCCACACCCTTGAGGTTGCGCTTGACCAGTCCGGTGAGAGTGCCCGCGGGGGACAGCTCGATGACGGCGGTCGCACCCAGCTGCCCGAGGGTCTCCATGCAGAGGTCCCAGCGGACCGGGTTGGAGACCTGCGACACCAGGCGGGTGAGCACCTCGGCGCCGGAGGCCACGACCTCGCCGTCCTTGTTGGAGACGTAGCGGACCTGCGGGTCGGCCACGGTCAGCGTCGGGGCCAGCGCGGCCAGCCGCTCGACACCCGGGGCCATGTGCTCGGTGTGGAAGGCGCCGGCCACCTTCAGGGCGACCAGCTTGGCACCGGCCGGCGGGTCCGCCTTCAGCGTCTCCAGCTGGGCCAGCGTGCCGGCGGCCACGATCTGGCCGCCGCCGTTGTTGTTGGCCGCGGTCAGGCCGTGCTCGGCCAGCTTCGCCGCGACGACCTCCGGGTCGCCGCCGAGCACGGCGATCATGCCGGTCTCGGTGACGGCGGCGGCCGCGGCCATCGCCCGGCCGCGCTCGCGGACGAAGGTCAGCGCGTCGTGCGCGCTCAGCACCCCGGCGCCGGCGGCGGCGGTGATCTCGCCGACGCTGTGGCCGGCCACGGCGCCGACCAGCTTGCGGGCGACGTCCTCGTCCGGGAACAGCTCACGGGCGGTCATCAGACCGGCCGCGACCAGCAGCGGCTGGGCGACGGCGGTGTCCTTGATCTCCTCTGCGGAGGCCTCGGTCCCGGCGTGCACCAGGTCGAGCCCGGCGACCTCCGACCAGCCGCGGAGGCGGTCGGCGACACCGTCCAGCTCCAGCCAGGGGCTGAGGAAACCGGGGGACTGGGCACCCTGTCCAGGGGCGACGATTACGAGCACGGTTCAACCCTCTCTCGCCAGGCGCCCAGGGGCGGGTAGGCGACGGTAACGAAGAAAACCATCCGGGATTGTAAGGTCCCTACAGGCGGTTCAGCTCGGCTCCCCGGCCGCGGTGAGTCGGCCGAGGGCGAGTGCGATCCGCAGCGTGAACGCCGAACGCACGTCGGACGGGGCGTACCCCGTGACGTCGGTCACACGTCGTAGCCGGTAGCGCACCGTATTGGGGTGGACGAAGAGCATCCGGGCGGCGCCCTCCAGCGAAGAGGCCTGCTCCAGGTAGACGCTCAGCGTTTCCAGCAGCGCCGAGCCGGCTTCGTCCAGCGGTGTGTAGATCTCCTCCACCAGCTGGCGGCGGGCGGCCTGGTCGCCGGCCAGCGCGCGCTCGGGCAGCAGGTCGTCGGCCAGCACCGGGCGGGGCGCGTCCGGCCAGGCGGCGCAGGCCCGCAGGCCGGCCGCGGCGGCGTGCGCCGAGCGGGTCGCCGAGAGCAGGTCCGGCACGGTCGGGCCGACCACCACCGGGCCCGGCGCGAACTGGCCGATCAGCGCCCGGGCCGCGTGCACCGGCTCCTTGTCGCCGCCGACCACGACCACCAGGCGCTTGCCCAGCACCCCGGTCAGCACGTGCAGCTTGGCGTACCGGGCGGCCCGGCGGATCGCCTCGACCACCAGCTCGCTGTCGCCGTCCGGGGCGCTGCCCATCACCACCCGGACCTGGCTGGGCTGGCCCCAGCCGAGCGCCGCGGCCCGCGACAGCACGCCCTCGTCCGCGTCGCCGGACAGCAGCGAGTTGACCACCAGCGCCTCCAGCCGGGCGTCCCAGGCGCCGCGCGCCTCGGCCGCCTGGGCGTACACCTGGGCGGTCGCGAAGGCGATCTCCCGGGCGTAGACCAGCACCGACTCGCGCATGTCCGCCTCGTCGCCGGGGGCGGCCACCTCCTCGATGGCCTCCTCCATCACCTCGATCGTGGTGCGGATCAGCTCGACGGTCTGGCGCAGGGTGATCGCCCTGGTCAGCTCGCGCGGGGCGGTGCCGAAGACGTCCGTGGAGATCGCCTGGGCGGCGTCCGGGTGGCGGTACCACTCGGTGAAGGCGGCGATGCCGGCCTGGGCGACCAGGCCGATCCAGGAACGGTGCTCCGGCGGCATCCGCCGGTACCAGCCGAGCTGGTCGTCCATCCGGGAGATCGCGGCGGTGGCCAGCTTGCCCGAGGACTTCTCCAGCCGCTTGAGCGTCGCGGCCCGGCGCTCGGCCCGCTCGGCGGCCATTCTGCGCTCCTGCGCGGTCAGGCGGGGCGCCGCCCGGCCGGGGCGGTCGCGGCCGGCCCTGGGGGCCGGGCTCTTCCCGGTCGGCTCGGCCGTGGGACTGGGTTCGCTCTTGGAGTTCGCGGAAGCGGCTGGCACAAGGACAAGACTGCCTCACGTGGGTGACTGCTCGTGCACACCCCCCGGTGCAGCGGCACGGTGGTGCCGGTCACACCCACTACCGTGGGGCCCGTGACAGACGACGCCGCCCGCCCCCGCGCCGACCTGCGCCGCACCGCCGAGCGCTACCTCTCCACCCCGGCCGAGGGCGTCGAGACCCGACACGCGTTCTCCTTCTCCGGCCACTACGACCCGAAGAACACGCACTTCGGCGCGCTGCTCGCGTGCAACGAGGAACTCCTCGCCCCCGGCGCCGGGTACGAGGAGCACAAGCACCGGGACACCGAGATCCTCACCTGGGTGCTGGAGGGCGCGCTGGCGCACCGGGACTCCCAGGGGCACGGCGGGGTGGTCCGCCCGGGGATGGTCCAGCACCTCGGCGCGGGCTCCGGCGTCACCCACACCGAGCGCAACGTCGGCGGGGCCGCCGGCCCGGTCCGCTTCGTCCAGATGTGGCTCCAGCCGGACGTGTTCGACGCGCCCCCGGCGTACGGGCTGCGCAAGGTGGAACCGGCCGACGGCGGGTTGACGCTGCTCGCCTCCGGGCTGGAGCGCGACGCCGGGACGGACGCCCTGCGGCTGCGCCGCGGCGACGCCGCGCTCTGGCTGGCGACGGCGGGGCCGTGGCAGCCGCTGCCCGCACTGCCCGAGGCCGCCTGGCGGTACGCGCACCTGACCGCCGGCTCGCTCGGCTACCGGACGATCCCGGGGCCCAAGGGCGGCGGCCGCTCGATGGCCCCGGGCGACAGCGTGCGGATCACCGGCGACGCCTTCGCCGACCCGACGGCCGGCGAGACCGGCGCCGAACTCCTGCTCTGGGAGATGCACTCGCCGGTCTCGTACGGCTAGGGGCTGTCCTTTCAGCCTTCCAGTCGTTCAGCTGTTCAGTTCGGCCAGGACCGCGTCCGAGCAGGCCGGCCAGACCTCGGCGGCCCACGGGCCGAAGTCCCGGTCGGTGAGCGCGACGCAGGCCACGCCGGCCTCCGGGTCGACCCACAGGAAGGTGCCGGACTGGCCGAAGTGGCCGAAGGTGGCGGGCGAGTTGGCGGTGCCCGTCCAGTGCGGGGCCTTGCCGTCGCGGATCTCGAAGCCGAGACCCCAGTCGTTCGGCCGGCGGTGGCCGTAGCCGGGCAGCACGCCGCTGGTGCCCGGGAAGGCGACCTCGCGGGTGGCCTGCCGGACGGTGGACGGGTCCAGCAGCTTCGGGGACTGGAGCTCGGCGGCGAACCGGACCAGGTCCGCGACGGTGGACAGGCCGCCGGCGCCGGCCGGGGACTTGTGCGCGGTGTTCAGCAGGGTGTCGTGCATGCCCAGGGGCTCGAACACCGCCTCGGCGGCGTACCGGGAGAACTCGATCCCGGCGGCGTCGGACAGCGCCCGCGCCAGCGCGTCGAAGCCCGCGTTGGAGTACAGCCGGCGGTTGCCGGGCTCGGCGAACACCCGGTTCTCGTCGAAGCCCAGGCCGGAGGTGTGCGCGAGCAGGTGGCGGACGGTCGAGCCGGCCGGCCCGGCCGGGTCGTCCAGCTCGAAGACGCCCTCCTCGACCGCGACCAGCACCGCGTACGAGGTGAGCAGCTTGGTCACCGACGCCAGCGGGAACAGGTGCTGCTGCGGCCCGTACGTGCCCAGCACCGCGCCGTCCGCCCCCCGGACCACCGCCGCCGCGGCGTGGGGCACCGGCCAGTTCTCGATCATCCGCAAGCTCTCCATGCGCCCGACTCTAACGAAGGCCCGAAAACGGGTGGCGGGAGCACCCGGGTGCGAGGCTTGCTTGGAGTGCACTCCAACTCGATAGCGTCGTCGTCACCGCTCACCACAGGGGGTAACCGATCATGGCCACGCTCGCACCCGTCCAGCTCGACCTGCGGACCTGCGCCGACGTGTACCAGCGCCCGGTCGGCGATCCGGACCGGACCCCGCGGCACACCATCAGCGAGGTCGCCGTGGCCAGCGGGCTCACCGCGCACACCCTGCGCTGGTACGAGCGGATCGGCCTGCTCGACCCGGTCGACCGCTCCGCCAGCGGCCAGCGCCGCTACTGCGACGCCGACCTGCACCGGCTGGCCTTCCTGGGCCGGCTGCGGCTGACCGGCATGCCGATCGCCGACATGCTCCGCTACGTGGAGCTGGCCCGCGAGGGTGAGCGGACCTACGAGGCGCGGCGCCAACTGCTGGTCGACCAGCGCGAGGAGGTCCGCCAACGGGTCGCCGACCTCCAGGCCACCCTCGCCGTCCTCGACTACAAGATCGACCTGTACTCCGGCCGGATCGCCGCGTCCGACGAACCGGCCGTCCACCGCCACGAGTAGCCGCCATCAGCACGCCGCACGCGGAGCACGCCGCACGTGGAGTACGCCGCACGCATGCGCCGCACGCAGAGGAAGAAGCAGAGCGATGACCGTTCCCGTCCTCCCCACCGCCCGACTCGGCACCGACGGCCCGTTCGTGGGCGTCCAGGGCCTCGGCTGCATGGGCATGAGCGACTTCTACGGCCCGACCGACCGGCCCGAGGCGCTCGCCACCCTGGACGCCGCCCTGGAAGCCGGCGTCACCCTGTTCGACACCGCCGACGCCTACGGCTTCGGCCGCAACGAGGAGCTGATCGGCCCCTTCCTCCGCGCCAACCGCGACCGGGTGGTGCTCGCCACCAAGTTCGCCGTGGAGCGCAAGGAGGACGACCCGAGTCACCGCGGCATCCGCAACGACCCGGCGTACATCCGGGCCGCCGTCGACGCCTCGCTGCGCCGCCTCGGCGTGGACGAGATCGACCTCTACTACATGCACCGCCGCGACCCGGCCGTGCCGTTGGCCGACTCGGTCGGCACCATGGCCGAGCTGGTCCGGGCCGGCAAGGTGCGCCGACTGGGGCTGTCCGAGGTGACGGGCGCCGAACTGCGCGAGGCGTACGCGATCCACCCGATCGCCGCGCTGCAGTCCGAGTGGTCGGTGTTCGCCCGGGACGTCGAGCGCACGGCGGTGCCGGCCGCGGCCGAACTGGGCGTCGCCTTCGTGCCGTACTCGCCGCTCGGCCGGGGCTTCCTGACCGGGGCGTTCCAGGCCGCCGAGCAGCTCGCGGCGGACGACGTCCGGCGCACCCAGCCGCGCTTCACCGGCGCCAACGCGGCGGCCAACGCCGAACTCCTGGCGCCGCTGCGGGAGATCGCGACGGCCCGCGGGGTGACCCTCGCGCAGGTCGCGCTGGCCTGGGTGCACCAGCGGGCCGAGGTGCACGGGCTGACCGTCGTGCCGATCCCCGGCACCCGCAAGCGCAGCCGGCTCGCCGAGAACACCGCGGCCGCCACGCTGCGGCTCACCGCCGAGGAACTGGCCCGGCTGGAGCCGGTGGCGGGCGAGGTGGCCGGGGACCGCTACCCGGACATGCGCTTCACCCAGGTCGGCCGGGAGTAGCGGCGGTGGGGGGGGGGGGGGGCCCCCGCCCGGCCCCCCCCCCCCCCGGGCCGCGCCCCCCCCCCCCCCCCCCCCCGCCCCCGCCCCGGGGGGGGGGGTGTCGCGGGGGGGGGGGGGGCCGCCGCGCGGCCCGCCCCCCCCGTCCCGGGCGCCTGCTCAGACCTCCCGGCCGAGCCAGGCGGCCAGCCGGGTGTGCACGTCGGCGTCCGGGGCGACCGGCCGCACCTCGCCGAACGGGACCGCCCCGCCGCGGTGCTCGGCCGACAGGACGGCCTGGGCGACGGCCAGCGCGGCGTGCGCCAGCGCGTCGTCCAGCGGCTGCCGGGAGCCGAGCGCCCGGGAGATGTCCCAGGTGTGCGCGACCGTCTCCATCAGGTAGCCGCCGACCGCGATCCGGCCGGGCACCACGCCCCAGGGCGCGTGGGCCGGGCGGTCCAGCGCGGCGTCGTCCGCCCAGGCCGCGACGGCCCGGGCGCGGGCCCGGTCCAGCGCGCCCGGCCAGGCGTCGTCCGCCAGGTCCCCGGTGGCGGCGACGACGTCCTCGGCCCGGCCGCCCTCGCCCAGGTAGGCGAACCGGTGGATGCCGCCGACCACGTGGCTCAGCAGCTCCCGCAGCGCGAACGCGCTGCACGGGGTGGGCCGGTCGAGGGCGTCCGGGGTGATCTCGGCGAACAGCTTCTCCAACTGGCCGAGGGCGAGCAGGTACTGCGGGCGGGCGTCCTGGACGGAGTTCACGTGGAATCAGCTCCCTGGGGTGGTGCGGGCTTTCGGGCTCGAACGGCAATCTCCCAGTAAAACCTGACAACCGCCGTCAGGATTGCTGGGATTCTGCTGCCATGAAGGCCGACCGCCTGCTCTCCATCCTGCTCCTGCTCCAGACCCGCGGCCGGGTGCCCGCCACCGAACTGGCCGGGCGCCTGGAGGTGTCCGTCCGCACCATCTACCGCGACGTGGAGTCGCTCTCCGCCGCCGGCGTGCCGGTGTTCACCGAACGCGGCCGCCACGGCGGCATCAGCCTGCTGCCCGGCTACCGCACCGACGTCACCGGACTGACCGCGGACGAGGCCCGGGCGCTGTTCGTGCTCTCCGCCCAGGGCGCGCACAGCGACCTCGGGCTGGACGGCGCGCTCGGCTCGGCGCTGCGCAAGGTGATGGCCGCGCTGCCGGCCCCGCACCGCCCGGCCGCCGAGCGGATCACCGAGCGGATCCTGGTTGACCCGGCCCGCTGGCTGCAGAGCGGCCCGGCGGCCGGCGCCGCGACCGGCCCCGAACTGGGCGAGCTGCAGTACGCGGTGTTCGCCGACCGGCGGCTGCGGCTGAGCTACCGGCACAGCGGCACGCCGGCGCCGGTGGAGTACACCGTGGACCCGTACGGGCTGGTGAGCAAGGCCGCGGTCTGGTACCTGGTGGCCGATCTGCACGGCGAGCCCCGGCTGTTCCGGGCCGACCGGGTGCTGGCCGCCGAGACCACCGACGAGGCGGTGCGCCGCCGCGCCGGGGTGGGGCTCGGGGACGCCTGGGCGGTGCTGCGCGAGCAGGTGGAGCGGCTGCCGAAGGAGCTGCCGGTCCGGGTGCGGGTGCGGCGCGGGCGGCTGGACATGTTCGTCCGCATCCACGGCGGCCGGGTCACCGCGCCGCCGCCGGAGGCGGGCGCCGGGCCGGCCGAGGAGTGGGTCGAGGTGGCGATGGTCTTCCCGGCGCCGGCGGCCGTCCGCGCGCTGCTCGCCTTCGGCGCGGACGTCGAGGTGCTGGCCCCGCCCGCGGCCCGCCGCGAGCTGGCCCGGGCGGCGGCGGACGCCCTGCGGCTGTACCAGGACCAGTGATCCGCCGGACAGACCCTAGGAGTTCGGGGCGGGGCGGACGACGTCCTGGTAGTGGCCGAGCGAGATCGCCGCGAAGTTGTGCAGGCTGTCGGTGCCCTCGGTGAAGTAGCCGTTGTGGCCGGCCGCTCGGGCCGAGGAGATCTGCTCGGCGCCGAAGCCGCCGGCGGTCGGGTCGGCGCCGTGGCCGAGGCCGCCGACCTCCAGGTACGGGACGTTGCCGATCCAGTCGGTGGGGTTGCGGGTGGCCCAGACGTGCACGCCGGTGCCCAGCTCGCTGGTGCTCTGCACGCCCATGCCGGGGCTGCCGAACACCATCAGGTCGGTGATCCCGGAGGTGTCGGAGGGCGAGGCGGCCGCGCGTGGGATCTCGGGGGCGGCGTTGCCGCAGACCACGGAGCCGTACGAGTGGCAGAGCAGGGCCGGGGGCGCGTCCGGCCGGGTGGTCTCCTTGAGCCCGGCGAGCAGCCGCTGCAGCCGGGGCGCGCCGACGTCGGCGAGTCGGGAGGTGACGGCGTCCGGGCCGAGGCCGGACGGGGTGACGTAGCCGGTCCAGGCGATCACCGCGGTGCGGGTGTTCGGCGCCTGCCGCTGCTCCTCGGTGTGCAGGGCGCGGGCCATGCCGGCCGGGGAGCGCAGCGGTTCGGGGGCCTGGTCGAAGTGGCCGAGGTCGGCGTCCGAGCCGGGGACGACGACGGAGATCCGCTCGGCGTCGGCGAGGTCGCCCCACACCTCGGTGATCAGGCCGCGGCCGCGCGGGTCGAAGGCGAGGATCTGCCGGTCGGGGCCGAGCAGGTGCTCGACGTCGTTGGCGCGGGAGACGGCCAGCTCGCGGGTGTCGGCGTCGAGCTTGTGGTCGGCGGCGCGGGCCCGGGCGCTGTCGCGTTCGGCGGCCAGCGCGATCTTGTTGGCGCGGTAGCGCAGGTCCAGCGGGGCGCCGTCGAAGTTGCCGACGACCAGCGGGTAGTCCCGGATCAGTCGGTCCAGCTCGGTGGGGGCGAGCGAGGCGAAGAACGCGGCGGCGGCGGCCGGGGTGGTGGTGGCCGGGTCGGGCAGGGTGCGGTCGAAGCTGTGGTCCTGGACCCAGGCGGCGCTGCCGGCCGGGGGTGTGGAGATCGCCAGCTGCTCGGTGGAGGCGGCCGCCTGGGCCGCCGCGGCGCCGGCGTCGGCGAGCACGGCACAGCCCGCGAACGCCCCGATCAGTACCCGCTTCCAGCGCCGACGGTTGCGCACCGCACCAACTCCCTTAGGGCCCGTCACCGTTTCTCGGGCGGTGCCCGGAGGTGCGATGAGACTGCCTGCTTCCCTGCGCAAGCGTAGGGTGCCCGGAGAGGTGACGCGCCCGCCCAAACTGTGGGATGGCTCACATGAACCGGCGGTGTCGTTTCAGCGTCACAGAGTGGCCCGCACGTCGAATTCGCGCACCATCCGCTTGGGCGCCGTGCGCCGCCAGGCCTCGACGACGAGGTCGCGCAGCTCCTCCGGATCGACCAGGTCCAGCTGGACGCTCACCCAGCCGTGCCGCCCGACGTACGGCGCGCTGGAGAACACCTCGGGCTCGGCGGCGAGCAGTTCGGCCTGGTCCTCGGGGGAGGCCTTGACGGTGACGGAACGGCCCCCGGGCGCGCCCATCGCGAAGATCCGGCCGCGGATCCGCAGGGTCTCGATGTCCCAGGTCGGCTCCTGTGCGGCCTCCGGCAGGGCGAGCGCCATCGCGCGGAACTCCTCGAACGTCACCATGCCCGCAGCGTAGGGCAGGGGACCGACAGCGCGCCCCCCGGTGCACGCGGGGCGCACCGGGGGGCGGGTGGCCCGGGCCGGGCGGGTCAGAGCAGCGAGGACCAGGCGTCGCAGGAACGGTCGCCGGAGACCAGCCGGTCCGGGTGGCCGCTGCCGTCGGCGATCGAGATCCGGCGGTAGCTCTGGCCGGAGAAGCACCAGAACTCGCTCCGGCCGCCGACCCGCTGGCAGTCCGGGACGGGCAGGAAGCAGTCCACCCGGCTCAGGCCGTTCAGCGAGCCCCACTGGGAGAGTTCGCGGTCGGTGCGCTCGCACACGTCGGTGTGCGCGGCGCCGTCGGCCACCGAGATCAGCCGGTAGCGCTGGCGGCCGCCGGTGGTGTGGAACGCCCAGTACCAGCTCTTGCCGCCGACCCGCTGCTGGTCGGGGACGGGCAGGAAGCAGTCCATCCGGTCGACGCCGCCCAGCGAGTTCCAGGCGCCGAGGTCGCGGTCCTGGCGCTCCACGGCGCTGGTCGTGGAGCCGCCGCCGCAGGTGATCGAGACGGCCCGGTACTGCTGGCGGCCGGCGGTGCTGTGGAACACCCAGTACCAGCTCTTGCCGTCCGGGTTCTGGAGGTCGGGCATCGGCAGGACGCAGTCGACCCGCCCGACGCCCTGCAGACACGTCCAGGCCGTCAGCCCGGTGTCGCCGTCGACCATACGGTCGGTGTGGGAGGAGCCGTCGGCCACCGAGATCCGGCGGCACCGGTCGGCGTGGAACACCCAGTACTGGCTCTGGCCGCCCCTGCGCTGCTGGTCCGGCACGGCGAGGAACTCGTCGCAGGGGTACGCCTTGCCGGAGGCGGCCTGGCCGCCGCCACCCTGCTGGGTCTGCCCGGTGGTCTGGCCGGATCCGCCGGTGAGCCGCCCGTCGCAGAGCGCCTTCAGGGTGCTGACGGACGGCATGAAGGCGTACACCGAGCCGGTGGTCCGGACGAACTGCTGGAAGCTCAGCAGGGTGTGCTTGACCGTGCCGTCCGGATCCCGGCTCTCGAAGTCGACGTCCGGGGCCTCCTGGGTGACCGGGTCCTTGCCGGGCACCGGGTTGCGCTTGGGCGGGAAGTCCGGCTGGTCCATCCAGTCGGCCTGGATGAACTCGAACTGCCGGGCGATGTCCGCCTGGTAGCAGATGAACAGCAGGCCGCGCGGGTCGTCGGGGCCGCCCGGGCCCTCCGAGGCCGGGTCGAACGGCGAGCCGTACGGGGTGCCGCGGCGCATGATCCGACGGCCGTCGAGGGCGTTCGGGTCGAACGGCGGGTGGCTCGGGTCCTCCTGGAGGGCGGCGCGCGGGCTGGTCTTGCGCAGGTGCGACCAGAGCGGCGTGACCAGGCCCTCCAGGTCGTCCCGGAAGTCGAAGTCGTTGTCGTTGGAGGAGGTCGGGTCGTTCGGGGTGTCCCGGTCCTGGTGCTTGCAGACCGGGGCGCCGGAGCGCCAGCGGCCGACCATCCGGGCGGCCAGCCACTCGGTGGTGGCGTTGTCCGGGACGGCCTTGGCGAGTCGCAGCTCCTGGAGCTTGACCGAGACCTGCGACCACCAGCCGGGGACGTCCTGGGCGAGCCGGCGGACCACCTGGAAGGAGCCGTTGCGCGTCCAGTCCGGGTACTGGTCCTTGGGGAAGCTGAACGGGTCGTTGTCCTCGCCGCAGATGAACTCGCCGGCCGGGATGATCCGGGTGCCCCGGTGGCCCTCGACCTCGTCCGGGTTGTTCGGGTCCGGCCGGTCGAAGAAGCGCACGCCGGGCTCGCTGATGCCGTCCTTGAAGCCGAAGTGCTCCTTGCCGCGGCGGCTGCCCAGCAGGGTCTGGGCGTTCTGCTGGTAGGCGATCAGGACCCGGGCCTCGGCGGCCGCGATGCGCTGGGCCTCGATGGCCGCCTGGAGGTCCTTCTCGCTGTCCGCGGAGATCTTCAGCAGCGCGTGGACCGGCTGGTTCCTGCCGTTGCCGAACAGCCAGTTCTCCGGGGAGTTGTCGCCGCTGTCGCCGAGTGCGCCGGCCCGCTGCGCCGAGCCCTCCTTGAACGCCTCCAGGCCGCTGCCGATCGGCGGGGCCTGCGCGAACGGGTCGGTGGCGGAGAGCATCCGCATGCCCTCGTAGGTGAAGCTGACGCCCAGCCAGGTGGCCGTCAGTGACTTGGGGTCGTCGCCGCCGGAGGCGCTCCTGGCCTCGCTGAACGCCTCGTTGAACGTGGCGACCTGGCGGGTGGTGGCGATCTGCGGGACCAGCCGGCGCAGCCAGTCGCGGGCGCGCGCCGCGTCCTCGAACTTGAGGAACAGGACGCTGACGTTGTCCTTCCGGAAGCCGGCCAGGATGTCGCCCTGGATCTCGTCGCTCTGGCGCAGCCGCAGGTCGGTGGCCGTGGGGGTGCTCATGGGTGGGTCTTTCCTTCGCTGGGGGGCGGTTCGGGGGTCAGGCCGAGGAGCTGAGCTGGACCCACTGCGCGACGCTGGGCACGCCCTGGTCGTTGAGCAGGAAGAGCATGTACCAGCCGGGCGGCGCGGCCTTGGCGTCCGGCGGGGCCTGGAACTCCAGCCGGTTGCCGGCCCGGCTGGTGAGCCGCAGCTCGATGTGGCGCTGGCTGGTGTTGACCGAGTGGGTCGAGGTGGTCGGCGCCAGCAGGACGGCCTTGGCGGCGAGCCCCGGGGTGGTGCTGGTGACGGTGAACTTCTTGTCGTAGCCGACCGGGGTGGTCGGCGCCCGGTCCAGCTGGGGCCGGCTGCCCTGGTTCAGGTAGGCGGGCTCGTAGATCTCGATGGTGCCGTTCATGGTGACGGGCCCCGTCGTGCCGGGGATGCCGCTCACCGTGCCGTTGACGTCCGGGTTGTTGGCGAGCTGCTGGAGCTCGTCGCCGGTCACCATCACGCGCCCGTCGGGCAGGACCACGGCGTTGGAGTGGTAGCCGCGCGGGAGCCGCTGGACCGGGCCGAGCTTCCAGTTGCCCTGGTCGTCGCGCAGTTCGACCTGGCGGTACTTGAGGTCGGCGTTGGGGTTGTACGGGCCGTTGCCGTAGTCGCGGATGTCGTACGCGCCGTTGACGGTCATCAGCCGGCCGTTGGGCAGCAGGAGGGTGTCGTCCTGGGTGCGGCCGAAGGCGCGGGACTTCTCGGCGGTCCAACTGCCGTTGGAGAAGCGCAGGGTGCTCGGGTTGTCGCGGTCGCCGCCGAGGATCAGGGCGGAGTCCGGGCCGTTGACGCCGCCGGGCAGCATGACCGCGGAGCCGTAGTTGCGCGGGCGGCCGTCCGGGCGGGCGGTGAGGTCGCTGCGGGACTCGGCGACCGGGTCGAACCTCCACTGCTCGGTGGGCTGGCGGCCGAAGCCGTAGACGTTGCCGTCGTTGAGCGAGAACAGGTGCGGGTAGTCCGTGGTGAACGGGGCGTCGGCCTTGAAGCGCTCCACCGGGGTGTTCTTCGGGGTGTCGTTCTTGCCCTGGGGGACGGGGAAGCCCTTCGCGGGGAAGCGCTCGACCACCGGGGTCGGGGTGCCGTGACCGAGTTCGGACTGGCCGGACATGATCAGCTGCCGGCCGTCGGCGCCGGTCACCACCGAGGGGTACCAGCGGCCGACCGACATGTCGGGGTTGCGGGTCCAGGTCTCGGTCCACGGGTCGAAGATCAGTGACAGCTTGGCGCCGGTGCCGCCGGTGCCGCCGAGGTTCCCGCCGAAGACGCCGAGCATGCCGTTGGGCAGGAAGGAGTGGCCGGAGCAGAAGAACGGCACCGGGCGGGGCTCGTTGAGGCCGTCCGGCATGTCGGAGACCGGCGGGGTGACCTGCTTGAAGGCGTCCTTGCCGGTGCCCTTGGCCGGGTCCCAGAGGAAGGCCCGGCCGGCGTTCTCCTTGCCGGTGGTCTGGGTGGGGGCGGGTTCCTTCTCCGGGTTGGACTCGATCCGCTCGAAGGAGAACAGCAGCACCTTGCCGGTCGGCAGCAGCGCGACGTGGTCGCCGAAGTCGGGGGAGGAGAAGTACTCCTTGAACGTGCCGAACACCGCCGGGTCGAAGCCGGCGTTGGTGCTGGCCTGGGAGGCCGTCAGCGCGTTGTACCGGTTGGTGCGGGTGGTCTGCGGGTAGTCGCCGATGCCGCGGATGGCGGCGCGGGCCCGGGCGTGCTCCTCGGCGTGCTCGGGGCCGAGCGCGGCGACCTCGTCGTCCCGCATCTCGGCCATCACCCGGGGGGAGGCGATGTGCGGGGTGAGGTCGTTCTGGCCGGGGGTGGCCGGGCCGCCGTGGGCGGCGGCCGGGCCGACGGCGGCGAGCAGGGTGCCGGTGGTCACCGCGCAGACCACGGCGGTGGCCGACAGCCGGCGGCGGGCCCGGCGCCGTGGCTGCGGTGCGGACGGGGACATGGATCTCCTCGGGGAGGGGGTGGGCGGGGAGGGTGGCGAATGCGGACGGACGGGCCGTGGGCGGGCGCGGTCCAGCGATGGTCGCCGACCGTCACAGGAGATCACAGTGCGTGGTGGTTCGCATGCGGATGCATTCGCTGCGGACCCCCGCGACGGGCGGCCCCGGAGTGGCCGTGGATCGGTCCCGGAACGGCCGGAGGGGGGGGGGGCGGGCGGGGGGCGCCCCCCCCCGGGGCCACCCACACA
>NZ_JBHWIO010000032.1:56311-71478 GCF_042732075.1 Kitasatospora sp. NPDC059812 | reverse complement strand
GGTGGTGTCCTGCTGGTTTTTGTTGGGCGGCCCCCCCCGCCGGGGGGGGGGCCGGGGGGGGGGGGGGGGGGGGCCCGGCCGGGGGGGGGGGGGCGCCCCCCCCCCCCCCCCCCCCCCTCCGGTGCCTCACTCTCCGGCGCAGGTCACACCATGCCCAGCGCGTACGCGGCGAACAGCGCCGCACCCGCCGCGGCCAGCGCCTTCCCGGCCCGGGAGAAGGCCGTCCACGGCCCGTCGAACCGCCGGGTGAACCACCCGATCGCCACCAGCACGGCCCCGAACAGCGGAAGCAGCGCCACCCGGGCGGCCACCCAGCCGATCGAGTCCGGCGCGGTGGTCAGCCCCGGCGCGGCGCCCAGTCCGGCCGCGCCGGGCACCGCCACCGCGAGCATCGCGCTCTGGTGCCAGCAGAAGATCGTCATCGCCGAGAGGTTGACCGCCACCACCGGCAGCCACAGCAGCGGACGGCGGGTCAGCAGCCGGCCCAGCCGATCCCGCAGCAGCACCGCGGCGCCGCACTGCGTCGCCGCCAGGGCCAGCACCAGCAGGGACGGCGGGTGCGAGTTGGTCCGCTCCATCCCGGGCACCCCGACCATGCTGGCCGGGTAGTGGAACGCCAGCAGCAGCGTGGCGAACAGCGCGCCGCCGCCGACCAGCAGCACCCGGGCCACCGGGCGGCCGAGCCGGCCCTGCGCCCACAGCACGCCCAGCTGGTAGCCGAACAGCCAGCCCGGCAGGATGTTCAACAGCCCGACCCAGGACGGCACCGCCTCCGCCCACGGCCCGTACCGCAGCAGGTCGACGGCGGCGACGGCGGCCACCAGGACGCCCGCCGACCAGCCGCCCAGCCGGCGCCCGGCCGCCACGCACAGCGGGGTGAGCGCGGTCAGCCCCAGGTAGACCGCGATGTACCAGAGCGGCTGCACCACCAGCGTCGCGCCGGTCCGCACGGTGTCCCCGGGGACGCCGAGCGCGGGCAGCAGCGCGATCAGCAGCGCCCAGACGGCCGTCACCCCCAGCACCGGGCGCAGCAGCCGCACCGACCGGCCGCGCAGCCAGCCCAGGTACGTCACGCCCTTGGCCCGGGCCCGCTCCAGCGACTGGACCGAGGAGTGGCCGCCGACCAGGAAGAACACCCCGAGCATCTGGAGCACCCAGCTGATCGGGGCGAGGCCGCCGAGCGAGGAGAGCGGGCTCGCGTTGTGCAGGGCGCCGTCGGCGGAGAGCGTGAAGCCGCCGAGCAGCCAGTGCCCGACCGGTACGGCGAGCAGGGCGAGGGCGCGCAGCCCGTCCAGGGCGCGGTCGCGGGTCTCGGGGGTGCGGGCGTCGACCTGGTGGGCGGCGCGGCGCAGGGCGGTCAGCGGGTGGGCCATGGCGGTGCTCCTTTCGGTGAGGCGGTCAGCGGTCAGCGGTCGAGGCCGAGGGCGATGGCGGCGAAGGCGGTGAGCGAGGCGGTGCCGGGGGCGAAGTAGCCGGCGTGGCCCTCGGATCCGGTGGCGGGCAGCGGGTGGGCGCCGAAGCCGGGGGCGGTCGGGTCGGCGCCGTGGCCGAGGCCCAGCACCGAGACGAAGGGGACCCGGCCGATCCAGTCGGAGTCGTTGCGGGCGGTGGCCCAGAGCGGGACGCGCGGGTCGAGGGCGGCGGCCGAGCCGACGCCCATCCCGGGCGAGCCGAGGACGACCACGCCGGAGGCCTGGTCGGGCCCGGGGCGGGCCAGCCCGCAGACCACCGAGCCGTAGCTGTGGCAGAACACCGTGGCCGGGGCCTGCGGGCGGGTGCTGACGGCGAGTCCGTCGAGCAGCCGGGTGAGCCGCGTGGCCCCGGCCCGGGCCAGGTCCTCGGTGGCGGCGCCCAGGCCGATCCCGACCGGGGTGGTGTAGCCGGTCCAGGCGATCACGGCGCTCTGCCGGTCGGTGGCCCGGTAGAGAGAGCGGGCCATGCCGGCGGGGGTGCCGTACGAGCCGGGGGAGCGGTCGAAGTTCTCCAGGTCGTTGTCCGAGCCGGGGACGACGACGGCGGTGTGGCGGGCGGTGGGGGGGGGGGCGCCGAACACCGCCCCCCCCCCCCCCCCCCGCCGGGGGGAGTAAGCGATTACACGGGGGGGCCCCCGCCCCCGGGGGGGGGGGTTCTTTTTCCCCCGGGGGGGGGCGGGGGGGGGGCCCCCCGGGGGGGGGGGGGGGGGGGGGGGGGCGGCCCCCCCCCCCCCCCCCCCCCCCCCCGCGATCGCGCGGGTCGAAGACGAGGATCCGGCGGTCGCCGTCCAGCAGGGCGCGGTAGCGCTCGGCGCGGGTGCGGGCCTGCTCGTGGTCCTGCGGGGTGAGCGCAGGGTCGGTGGCCCGGGCGAGTTCGCGGCCGAGCTCCGCGGTGAGGGCCAGCGTGTTGGCCCGGTAGCGGAGTTGGACCGGGGCGCCGTCCAGGTTGCCGACCACCAGCGGGTGCCGGACGGCCAGCGCGTCCTGCTGCGCGGGCGTCAACTCGGCGAAGAACGCGGCGACTTCGGCCGGGGTGGCGGTGGCCGGGTCGGGCGGGTGGAGGCCGAACGCGGTGTCGGCCACCCAGGCGGCGCTGCCCGGGGGCGGGCCGGTGACGGCCTGTTGGGCGTCCGTGGAGAAGCCGCCGAGACCGAGCACCGCGGCCAGCATCACCGTACTGGCCGCGATGGCTCTCTTGACCCGAAACTTCCCCATGTCCGGCCCCTCCCTGATCCGTTCGACTTCGACGGAAAGGAAGGTAGAAATGCGACGGCCCCGCGGACGTCACACCGCGGGGCCAACTCCCGGGTGCTACCGGGGTACTACTCGGGGTATCGCTCGGGGTACCACGGGGGGTGTCTCCGGACCGGAGCCGTCGGGCTGGAGCCGCAGAGGGTCACCGGACCGGCGTCACTGGCCGGGCGTCACGAGGCCGGACTCGTAGGCGAGGACGACGGCCTGGGCGCGGTCGCGCAGGTCGAGCTTGGCGAGGATGCGCCCGATGTGGGTCTTGACGGTCTGCTCGGCCAGGACCAGCCGGCCGGCTATCTCCTGGTTGGACAGGCCGCGGGCGATCAGCTCCAGCACCTCGGTCTCACGCGGGGTGAGGCCGTTGAGCCGCAGTTTGGGGTCGCGCCGCCGGGCCGGCCGGTTGCGGGCGAAGTCCTCGATCAGCCGGCGGGTCACCGAGGGGGCGAGCAGCGCCTCGCCGGCCGAGACCACCCGGACCGCGGAGATCAGGTCGGCCGGCGGGGCGTCCTTGAGCAGGAAGCCGCTGGCCCCGGCGCGCAGCGCCTCGTACACGTAGTCGTCCACGTCGAAGGTGGTCAGCATCATCACCTTGGGCCGGTGCGCGCCGGGGACGGCGGGGTCGAGCAGTCGGCGGGCGGCCTCCAGGCCGTCCATGACGGGCATGCGGACGTCCATCAGCACCAGGTCCGGGTGGGTGCGGCCGCTCACCTCCAGGGCCTGCGCGCCGTCGGCCGCGTCCCCCACCACGTCGATGTCGCTCTGGGCGTTGAGCAGGGCGGCGAAGCCGGCCCGCACCATGGCCTGGTCGTCGACGATGATCACGCGGATGGTCATGCGGGCTTCTCCCGGGGGGTTTCGAGGGGCAGGACGGCGGCGACCTTGTAGCCGCCGTCCGGCATCGGGCCGGTCTCCAGCCTGCCACCGACCAGCCGGGCGCGTTCCCGCATTCCGATCAGTCCCTGTCCGGTGCCCTCCATGGAGGCCTCCAGCGACTCGGTGTGCTGGGGCGGGGGCGTGTTCACCACGGTCAGCAGCAGGGTGGCGCCCTCGTCGACCAGGGATATCCGGGCCCGCGAGCCGGGCGCGTGGCGCACCACGTTGGCCAGCGCCTCCTGCACGATCCGGTACGCGGACAGGGCGACCGCCTTCGGCACCGCCTCGGCCAGCCCCGGATCCACCGTCAGTTCGGCCGGGACCCCGGCCCGTCCCACCGTCTCGATCAGCTGCGGCAGTTGCTCGATCCCGGGCTGCGGCACCTTCTCGGCGGCGGACTCCTCGCTGCGCAGCACGCCCAGCAGTCGGCGCATCTCGGTCAGCGACTCGCGGGCGGTGCCGGCGATGGCGGTGAACTCCTCGGTGGCCGCGGCCGGTACGCCGGTGATCCGGTACGGCGCGCTGGCCGCCTGCACGGCGATCACCGACATGTGGTGGGCGACCACGTCGTGCAGTTCCCTCGCGATCCGGGCGCGCTCCTCCAGCAGGGTGCGCCGCTCGCGTTCGGCCTCACTGATGTGCTCCTGTTCGGCGAGCAGCCGGCGGGCCTCGGCGCGGTCCTGGACGGCCCAGCCGAGCAGCAGGGCGGCGCCGCCGAGGGCGACCAGCAGCATGGTGGTGCCGTCGTCGGCGTGCGGGAAGCCGAGCGTGGTGGTGAGGAGGGTGAGCAGGATCGTGGCGATCCAGACCGCGATCAGGGTGGCCCGGCTCTCCCGCAGCGCGAGCGCGATCAGCAGGAAGACGTACGCCAGGATCATCGGCGCCGTCCACGGCCAGGTGCCGCCGAGCTGGTGGTGCCGGGCGGTGATGGAGGCCGTGGTGACGAGGGTGGCCGCGCTGATCCACCAGGCGGCCAGCGGCCGGGTGATGGCGAGCAGCAGCGGCGCGGTCTGGGCGATGGTGAGCGCGCCGGCGATGGGCACGGCGACGCCGTAGAAGTCGACCAGGGCGACGATCCCGGTGGGGATCAGCGAGGCCTGCATGATCAGCGCGACGACGTACGGCAGTCGGCGCAGCCAGGCCCGGGGCGAGTCCCCGAGCAGCGGGGTGGACCCGCCGGTCGGGGTGGTGAGGTGGTGCCGGAGCGAGCGGAGCAGCCGGAGGGCCTGCGCGCGGACTTCGGTCGTGGTGATCGTCTTCATCGCGGGCCAGCCTAAGAGGGTGCCGACCGCCCGTCGTCGCACTGGGGTCGAACATCGGAGTGCTACCGGAGTAGGGGGTGCTACCCGGGTACTACTGCTCCCGGCACGGTTCCGGGGCCGGGAGCGGTGCCCGCGGTACTACTGCGGGCCGGTACTACTGCGGGCCGGTATTGCTGCGGGCCGGTACTACCGCGTGGCCGGTGCTACTGCGGGCCGGTGCGCCAGTGGCCGGCCAGGGCCGGGCCGAGCTGGTCGAAGTGGCGCTCGATGACGGCGACCATGCCCTCGGGCCCGGCGGGCTCCTGGTCGGGGGTCCAGGACAGGTGGGCGGCGCGCAGCACGCTGCCGAAGACGGCGGCGAGCACGGTGGGCCGCAGGTCCTCGGCCGGGTCGAGGCCCTCGCGTTCGGCGATTACCCGGACGACCACCCGTTCCTGCTCGGTGACCCGGCGCAGGTGGGTGGCGAGCAGGGTGGGGGTCTCCTCGATCATCCGCATCAGTTCGAGGGCGGTGGTGATCGAGCGGGGGCCGCTGCGGTGTTCGGCGCCGAGTTCGCGCCAGGACTGGACGATCGCGGCGCGCAGGGCCTGGAGCGGGGACTCGTGGGCCGGGCGGCGGCACAGGCACTCGATGAAGTAGTCCTCGGCGTCGGCCATCACGGCGAGCGCGACCTCGTCCTTGTTGGCGAAGTAGCGGAAGAAGGTGCGCTGGGAGACCTCGACGGCGGAGGCGATCTCGTCGACGGTGGTGCGGGCGAAGCCCTGGCCGAGGAAGAGCACGTGGGCGGCCTGGACGAGGGCGTCCCTGGTCTGCTGCTTCTTGCGCTCGCGCAGCCCTGGCAGCCGTTCGGGGGTGCCCGGGGCGGCGGTGGGGGTGGGGGTGCGAGCGGCCATGGCGGGGCCTTCCGAGCGCGTGCGGGCGGGGTGAGGAGCACAACCTTAGCGCTCTGACAAATGTCAGCCAGAGCCAGAAGTCAGTGTTTGCCGAATGTCAGTGGCTGACATAATCTGCCGGAAGTGGCGCTCGCCGACCGGGCACTCGTGGGGACGGGTGGGTCGCGGCGCCACGCCCACGTTCCGTTCTCTGCCATGCCCCCGGAGGGCCCCAGATGAGCCAGTCCGTCGTCAAGAACGCCAAGGCGGACGTCCCGCCGCAGCGCACGCCACCGGGCGGGGGAGGGCTCAAGGGGCACCCCTGGCTGACCCTGCTGACCGTCGCGGTCGGCGTGATGATGGTCGCCCTGGACGGCACGATCGTCGCCATCGCCAACCCCGTCATCCAGGCGGACCTGAAGGCCGCGCCCTCCGAGATCCAGTGGGTGACCAGCGGCTACCTGCTGGCCCTGGCGGTCTTCCTGATCACGGCCGGCAAGATCGGCGACCGGTTCGGCCACAAGAACACCTTCCTGGTCGGCGCCGTCGGCTTCGCCGCCACCTCGGCCGCGATCGGCTTCGCCGGCAACATCCAGACCGTGATCGCCTTCCGGGTGCTCCAGGGCCTATTCGGCGCGCTGCTCCAGCCGGCCGCGCTCGGTCTGCTGCGCGGCGCCTTCCCGGCCGAGAAGCTCAACATGGCGATCGGCATCTGGGGCGGTGTGATCGGCGCCTCCACCGCGGCCGGCCCGATCGTCGGCGGCCTGCTGGTCGAGCACGTCAACTGGGAGTCGGTCTTCTTCATCAACATCCCGGTCGGCCTGATCGCGCTCGGCCTCGGCCTGTGGATCCTCAAGGACGTACGGGCCGAGAAGGCCGCCAAGTCCTTCGACCTGCCCGGGATCGCGCTGCTCTCGGTGGCGATGTTCGCGCTGGTCTTCGGCATCATCAAGGCCCCCGAGTGGGGTTGGGGCGACGCCCGCACGCTGCTGTTCCTGGGCGGCGCGGTGGTCCTGATGGTGCTCTTCGCGTTCTGGCAGGCCCGGGCGAAGGAGCCACTGATCCCGCTCAGCCTGTTCCGTTCGGTGCCGCTGTCGGCGGGCACCCTGCTGATGGTGCTGATGGCCTTCGCGTTCTTCGGCGCGATCTTCTTCGTGACCTTCTACTTGCAGAACGTGCACGGGATGTCGCCGGTGTCCGCCGGTGTCCACCTGCTGCCGATGACCGGCATGATGATCATCGGTTCGCCGGTGGCGGGCATCGCGATCGGCAAGCTCGGCCCGCGGATCCCGATCGTGGCCGGCATGCTGATCACCACCACCGCGATGTTCGGCATGTCCACCCTGGACGCGGGCTCCGGCACCGGCGTGATGTCGCTCTGGTTCGTCCTGATGGGCCTCGGCATCAGCCCGGTCATGGTCGGCGCCACCGAGGTGATCGTCGGCAACGCCCCGCTGGAGCTGTCCGGTGTGGCCGGCGGCCTCCAGCAGGCCGCGATGCAGGTCGGCGGCAGCCTCGGCACCGCGGTGCTCGGTGCGCTGATGGCGGCCAAGGTCGGGGACGTGCTGCCCGGCAACTGGGCCAAGGCCGGCCTGCCGCCGGTCCAGGGCGCCGAGGCCGAGGGCCTCAAGCAGGCCGCGCAGCTCGGCATCGCCCCGCCGGCCCCGGCCGGCACCCCGCAGCAGGCGGTGGACGCGATGGCCGGTGCCGTGCACGACTCCTTCGTCAGCGGCATGTCGCTCGCCTTCGCGGTCGCCGCCGTGGTGGCCTTCGGCGCCGCGGTGCTCGGCCTGCTCACCCGCCGCGGCACCGTCGACGCGGGCCCGGCCGTCCACATCTGATCCCCGCGCGACCAGCGGCCAGCGGCCAGCGACCAACGGCCCCGGACACGACCGAGTCCGGGGCCGCTGCGTGCCGTCATCCGCCGCCGCGGGCGGGTGGGACGGCCCGGGTGCACCCGGGTACGCCGAAGGGCCGGACCTCCGTGCTCGGAGGCCCGGCCCTTCAGGGTCTAGCGGGTGATCAGGCGTCGCCGCCGGCGGCGCCCGGGTCGGCCGCGGCCACGTCGAGCAGCTGGTAACGGTCGATCGCGTCCTTCAGCGCGCTGCGGTCGACCTTGCCCTGCTTGGCGAGCTCGGTGAGCACCGCCAGGACGACCGACTGCGCGTCGATGTGGAAGAAGCGACGGGCCGCACCGCGGGTGTCGGCGAAGCCGAACCCGTCGGCGCCGAGCGACTGGTACTGACCGGGCACCCAGCGGGAGATCTGGTCCGGCACCGCGCGCATCCAGTCGGACACGGCGACGACCGGGCCCTCGGCACCCTGGAGCTTCTGGGTGACGTACGGCACGCGCTGCTGCTCCTCGGGGTGCAGCAGGTTGAACTCCTCGGCCTCCACCGCGTCGCGGCGCAGCTCGTTCCAGGAGGTCGCGGACCAGACGTCGGCCTTGACGTTCCACTCCTCGGCGAGGATGCGCTGGGCCTCCAGGGCCCACGGCACGGCCACGCCGGAGGCGAGGATCTGGGCCGGGATCTGGCCGGCGGTGCCCGGCGCGTACTTGTGCAGACCCTTGAGGATGCCCTCGACGTCCACGTTCTCGGGCTCGGCCGGCATCTTGATCGGCTCGTTGTAGACGGTCATGTAGTAGAACACGTCCTCGCCGTGCGGGTGCTCGGCACTGGTGCCGTACATCCGCCGCAGACCGTCCTGGACGATGTGCGCGATCTCGAAGCCGTACGCCGGGTCGTACGCGACGACGCCGGGGTTGGTCGAGGCCAGCAGCTGCGAGTGGCCGTCGGCGTGCTGGAGGCCCTCGCCGGTCAGCGTGGTGCGGCCGGCGGTGGCGCCGATCACGAAGCCGCGGGCCAGCTGGTCGGCCATCTGCCAGAACTGGTCGCCGGTGCGCTGGAACCCGAACATCGAGTAGAAGACGTACACCGGGATCAGCGGCTCGCCGTGGGTGGCGTAGGAGGAGCCGGCGGCGATCAGCGAGGCGGTGCAGCCGGCCTCGGAGATGCCGTCGTGCAGCATCTGGCCGGTCGGCGACTCCTTGTAGGCCAGCAGCAGGTCGCGGTCGACCGACTCGTAGGTCTGGCCGAGCGGGTTGTAGATCTTCGCCGACGGGAAGAGCGAGTCCATGCCGAAGGTGCGGTACTCGTCGGGCGCGATCGGCACGAAGCGGTTGCCGATGCCCTTGTCCCGCATGAGGTCCTTGAGTACCCGGACGAACGCCATGGTGGTGGCGATGGTCTGGTTGCCGGAGCCCTTCTTGACCGCCTTGTACGCGTCGTCGCCGGGCAGTTCCAGCTGACGCGGGCGCACCTTGCGGGTCGGCACGTAGCCGCCCAGCTCGCTGCGGCGGTCGTGCATGTACTGGATCTCTTCCGAGTCGCGGCCCGGGTGGTAGTAGGGCGGGTAGCCCTCGTCGAGCTGCTTGTCGGTGATCGGCAGGTGCAGCCGGTCGCGGAAGCGCTTCAGGTCCTCGACCGTCAGCTTCTTCATCTGGTGGGTGGCGTTGCGGCCCTCGAAGTTGGGGCCGAGCGTCCAGCCCTTGACCGTCTGGGCGAGGATGACCGTCGGCTGGCCCTGGTGCTCGCGGGCCGCCTTGAACGCCGCGTAGATCTTCTTGTGGTCGTGGCCGCCGCGACCCAGGTGCTGGACCTGCTGGTCGGTCATGCTCTCGACCATCTTGCGCAGGCGCAGGTCGCTGCCGAAGAAGTGCTCGCGGATGTACTGGCCGGTCTCGGTGGCATAGGTCTGGAACTGGCCGTCCACCGTGGTGTTCAGCTTGTTGACCAGGACGCCGTCGCGGTCCTGCGCGAGCAGCGGGTCCCAGCTGCGGTCCCAGACCAGCTTGATCACGTTCCAGCCGGCGCCCCGGAACTGGGACTCCAGCTCCTGGATGATCTTGCCGTTGCCGCGGACCGGGCCGTCCAGGCGCTGCAGGTTGCAGTTGACCACGAAGGTCAGGTTGTCGAGGCCCTCGCGCGAGGCCAGCGACAGCTGGCCCAGCGACTCCGGCTCGTCCATCTCGCCGTCGCCGAGGAAGGCGTAGACCTGCGAGTCGGAGGTGTCCTTGATCCCGCGGTGCTCCAGGTAGCGGTTCATCCGGGCCTGGTAGATCGCGCCGAGCGGGCCGAGGCCCATGGACACGGTCGGGAACTCCCAGAAGTCCGGCATCAGCCGCGGGTGCGGGTAGCTGGAGAGGCCGTACGGGGCCTTCGACTTCTCCTGGCGGAACGCGTCGAGCTGCCGCTCGGACAGTCGGTCCAGCAGGAACGCGCGGGCGTAGATGCCGGGGGAGGCGTGGCCCTGGAAGAAGATCTGGTCGCCGGACTCGCCCTCGGCGTCCTTGCCGCGGAAGAAGTAGTTGAAGCCGACGTCGTACAGCGACGCGGAGGAGGCGAAGGTGGCGATGTGCCCGCCCACGCCGATGCCCGGGCGCTGCGCCCGGGAGACCATCACGGCCGCGTTCCAGCGGGTCGCGTTGAGGATCTTGCGCTCGATCTCCTCGTTGCCGGGGAAGAACGGCTCGTCCTTGGTCGCGATGGTGTTGACGTAGTCCGTGCTGCGCATCTCGGGCACGGCGACACGCTTCTCGCGGGCGCGCTCGATCAGGCGGAGCATCAGGTAGCGGGCGCGCTCGCGCCCCCGCTCGTCGATGGCCGCGTCAAGCGACTCCAGCCATTCCGCGGTCTCCTCGGGATCGAAGTCCGGGACCTGACTCGGAAGGCCGCCAATGATGATCGGGTTGCGATCGGATCCGGAAGCCACGCTGTTCCTTCACTGTCGGTCGAAACTGAGGTGTGTCGCGCCGCCTCCATCGTGCTACCGCGCTCGGAGATCCGTCATCTCTACCGATCGGTAACCGTTCCGCCTGGTGGGCGGGACGGTCTGGCGGTGCGCGGTCCGGGCGACTTCGCCCGCCCCGCACACCCCCGGGTGCTACGTACAGAGGTGGTCCGACCTGGTGTCCCGTCCGCCCGATGGCGGGCGGCCGGGGTGAGGGCCAACAGGAGACTCTACGCCCGCGCACGCGCGGACCCGAATGCCGTTCGTATCTCGGGCATCCGTACGCCCTGTGGGCCGGGACCACCCGAAGCATCCTTGTCTCATACAGAGAAGGGCAAATCGGTGTGATTCCCGACACATCGAACGGCGTGTCCCCGCTGTGGCACGTCAACCTTTGGGGGGGATCGGGGGTCGGGTACTTGCGCGAACCGCCGCGCCCGTGTGGACTACGGCCACAGCCTCGGCATGGATGCCGGGCCGAATACTGGAGGTTATTCCCGTGAGCGCGACCGCGGACCCCGCGGACAAGTCCAACCCGGCGACCCGTCTCGGCTTCGAAGAAGGCCAGATCATCCAGGAGCTGGGGTACGACGACGACACTGACCAGGATCTCCGCGAAGGCATCGAGGAGCTCACCGGGACGGATCTCGTCGACGAGGACTACGACGACGTCGCCGACGCCGTTCTGCTGTGGCACCGCGACGACGACGGGGACCTCACCGACTCCCTCGTCGATGCCTTGGAGTACCTGGCCGAGGGCGGTCTGATCTGGCTGCTGACGCCCAAGACCGGGCGTGACGGCCACGTCGAGGCGTCCGACATCGCGGACGCGGCCCGCACCGCCGGTCTCTCCCAGACCAGCTCGATCGCGGTCGCCAAGGACTGGGCGGCCACCCGGCTCGCCACCAAGTCCACGGCCAAGCCGGGCGGCAAGCGCTGAGCGGGCTCTGAGGCCCCGCACCGGGCCCCGCTGGAGGATCCCTCCAGCGGGGCCCGATCGTTTTCCGGGGTCCGGAACCGGGGGCGGCGCCCGCCCGTGTCATCACGGAGCGTGTTCACCCGGGGTCGCGTCGGCCTCGGGGCCGGCCCGGAAACGCGTTCGCCCAGGGCGAAAGCGGTGAAGCGTGCGGGTGCCGCCCTCATCCATTCGGCGGAACGTGCCCGAACGGATGCGAGGATGGCGCTGGCCGCGCCGCCCGCGCGGCACGGGCGCGTCAGAAAGGTCACGTTCATGGCCATCGAGGTCGGCACCGAGGCTCCGGACTTCGAGCTCAACAACCAGCACGGCGAAGCGGTCCGCCTCTCCGACTTCCGGGGCGAGCGGAACGTCGTCCTGGTCTTCTACCCGTTCTCCTTCACCGGCGTCTGCACCGGCGAGCTCGGCGCCATCCAGCGGGAGCTGGCGCAGCTGCAGAACGACCGGGTCCAGGTGCTCTGCGTCTCCTGCGACTCGCAGTTCACCCAGCGCGTCTTCGCCGACCGCGAGGGCCTGGAGTTCCCGCTGCTGGCCGACTTCTGGCCGCACGGCGAGGTCGCCCGCGCCTACGGCGTCCTCGACGAGCGGAAGGGCTGCCCCGTGCGCGGCACCTTCGTGATCGACACGGCGGGCACGGTGCGCTGGAGCGTCGTCAACGACCTCCCGGACGCCCGGGACGAGCAGGAGTACCTGAAGGCCCTCGGCGCCCTCTGAGGCCCCGCGTGGAGGCCCGTGGCGGTGGCCGCGGGCCTCCCGCGAACTTCGAACAGCCGCGCCGGGCCCGTTCGCACGTCCGGACGGGAACCGCGCACTACGCTCGGTCCGTTGGTCGGGTGGGGCACGTGAGCCGCTCGCCGGCCGGCGCCTCGAACCGCACCACGGGGGCACCAGGGCGTGCCTCCCGATTCTTGGAGGACAAGTGGGTGTCAGCCTGAGCAAGGGCGGCAATGTCTCGCTCACCAAGGAGGCCCCGGGGCTTTCGGCCGTGGTCGTCGGCCTGGGCTGGGACGTCCGGACCACCACCGGGACGGACTTCGACCTGGACGCCAGCGCGCTGCTCTGCAACGAGCAGGGCAAGGTCGCCTCGGACGGGAACTTCGTCTTCTTCAACAACCTGAAGAGCGCGGACGGCTCCGTCGAGCACACCGGTGACAACCGCACCGGCGAGGGCGAGGGCGACGACGAGGCGATCAAGGTCAACCTGGCCGGCGTCCCGGCGGACGTGCAGAAGATCGTCTTCCCGGTCTCGATCTACGACGCCGAGAGCCGCGGACAGAACTTCGGCCAGGTGCGCAACGCGTTCATCCGCGTGGTGAACCAGGCCGACAACGCGGAGCTGGCCCGCTACGACCTCTCCGAGGACGCCTCCACCGAGACCGCGATGGTCTTCGGCGAGCTGTACCGCAACGGCGCCGAGTGGAAGTTCCGGGCCATCGGCCAGGGCTACGCCTCCGGCCTGCGCGGCATCGCCCAGGACTTCGGCGTCAACGTCTGACCGGACGACACCGGACGGCGCCGGACGATACCGGGCGACACGACACGACACGGCGCCGGACGGCGGCCGGTCGCCCGGCGCGGGAGCCTTGTACGGGGCGGCCCCGGACCTTCAGAGGTCCGGGGCCGCCCCGGCTTCGTGCCGGCTCCGTGCGCTGCGAGGATGTGAGTTCAGGAAGTTCAGCCGGCCAAACGGGGCCGGCCCGGGCCGTGGGGGACTACACCTTGTAGGCGCGCCCCGGGAGAAGGCAAGGGAGGAAGAACAGTCATGGTGGTCACGCTCGCCAAGGGCGGGAACGTCTCGCTCACCAAGGCCGCGCCGAACCTGACGCAGGTCCAGATCGGCCTCGGCTGGTCCGCCCGTTCGACCACGGGCGCACCGTTCGACCTCGATGCGAGCGCCCTGATCTGTGGTGGCGGCCGGGTGCTCGGTGACGAGTACTTCGTCTTCTACAACAACCTCAAGAGCCCCGAGGGCTCGGTCGAGCACACCGGTGACAACCTCACCGGCGGCGAGGACGACGGCGACGACGAGGTGGTCCTGGTCAACCTGGACCTGGTGCCGGCGCAGGCGGACAAGGTGGTCTTCGCGGTGTCGATCTACGACGCCGAGGCGCGGCTGCAGAACTTCGGGCAGGTCCGCAACGCCTACATCCGGGTCGCCAACTCCCTCGACGGCCAGGAGATCGCCCGTTACGACCTGTCCGAGGACGCGTCCAGCGAGACCGCGATGATCTTCGGCGAGCTGTACCGCTACGCGGGCGAGTGGAAGTTCCGCGCGGTGGGCCAGGGCTACGCCTCCGGCCTGCGCGGCATCGCCCTCGACTTCGGCGTAAACGTACAGTAAGGGCGAAAAGGCGAAAATCAGAACAATCGCACCCAACCTACGATCATGAGAACAGAAGGCAGTGCGGGGGTGACCTGACCGGGCCCGGCCCGGTCAGGGCGTCTCGGGACGAGGCCGCCCCCGGCACGGCCCGAAACCCGAAAGGTAACCAAGTCCCGTGTTCCTCCGCACTTTCGGCTGGTCGTTCGCGATCACCGTCCTAGGCCTGATCGCGGCCGGACTGCTCTGGGGGGCCCAAGGATTCGGCATCGTGCTGATCCTCTCCATCCTGGAGATCTCCCTGTCGTTCGACAACGCGGTGGTCAACGCCACGGTGTTGAAGCGGATGAACCCGTACTGGCAGAAGATCTTCCTGACCGTCGGCGTGCTCATCGCCGTCTTCGGCATGCGGCTGGTCTTCCCGCTGCTGGTGGTCGGCCTCACCGCGAAGCTCAACCCCGCGACGGTCATCGACCTCGCGCTGCACTCCGACGCGACGCACGACGGCCTGACCTACGGCCAGTACCTGGAGGCGGCCAACCCCGCCATCGCGGCCTTCGGCGGCGTCTTCCTGCTCATGATCTTCCTCGACTTCGTGTTCGACGACGAGAAGGAGCACAACTGGCTGGGCTGGATCGAGCGCCCGCTGGAGAAGGTCGGCAAGCTGGACGCCTTCTCCAGCGTCGTCGCACTGGTCGTGCTGGTGCTGGCCTCCAACTTCTTCGCCGGGGAGCACGCTGAAACCGTTCTGCTCGCCGGTGTCCTCGGCCTGATCACCTACCTCGTGGTCGGCGGCCTCTCCTCGATCTTCGAATCGGGTCTGGAGGAGGACGCCGAGCGCGAGGAAGCGGCAGAGAAGTCCGGCAAGTCGATCCTCCAGGTCGGCGGCAAGGCCGCGTTCTTCCTCTTCCTCTACCTGGAGGTCCTGGACGCCTCGTTCTCCTTCGACGGCGTGGTCGGCGCGTTCGCCATCTCCAGCGACATCTTCCAGATCACCCTGGGCCTGGGCATCGGCGCGATGTACATCCGCTCGCTGACCGTCTTCCTGGTCCGCAAGGGCACCCTGGACGACTACGTCTACCTGGAGCACGGCGCGCACTACGCGATCGGCGCGCTCTCGGTGATCCTGCTGGTCGGGATCAAGTACCACATCCCGGAGATCGTCACCGGCCTGATCGGCGTCGCCTTCATCGGGCTGGCGCTCGGCTCGTCGATCCTGCGCAACCGGCGCGAGGGCGCGCAGGACGAACCGGAACTGGTGGGTACGAGTACCGGCGAGTAGCCCGCCGGGTAGGGGGGGGGGCGGCCCGCCCCGGGCCGGGGGCGTGATAAAAAAAACCACGCCCACCC